>JAZQGK010000031.1:0-5994 GCA_045539975.1 Candidatus Scatosoma sp.
CATAGATGAAAAAACAGTCACCGTAACCCTCTCTCCTGTAGCAAATAGCTTTACCGTTACACTTAGTGCGCAAGTTCGCATGGACAGCGTTACGATTACGGCAAGCCGTGACACTACTTGCGAACACGCGAATACAACAACCACGACAGAAGACGCAACTTGCACGGAAGCTGGTAGCATTACCGTCACCTGCAACGATTGCGGTGAAACTGTAAGCACGGAAGAAATCGAGGCTCTTGGACATAATTACGTTGAAAACTTCTGCTCTGTTTGTGGAGAACAGGACCCCGAAACGATTGATTATTCTGGTTATTACTATATTTCTTTCACGCACAGCGAAACCGTATATTTCGCAGATAATAGCCAATTAAGCAACAATCGTTATTACGCAAAAACTGAAGCACCTGCCCCTGAAGCGATAGCAACGAACTATGTATATCGCCTTGCAAAAACCGGCAGTGGCATTTATTCCTTATACGAGTTTGACGGAGACTGCTATCAAGAAAATATAACCGTTGAAAAGATTGACGGTGTATATCGCTTCTATGCTACTGTTGACGGTGATGCATGTCAATTCTTGTTAAACGCTGGTAGCGAAACGAAATATATTAAATTCTACAAGGCGTCTAATGCAGCTCAAAGCAATTATGCACAAGACATTAGTCTTACGCCCGTAGAGTTGTTCGTTAACCTTGACAGCGCAAGTGTTACTCTTGGCGATGACGTGGCAACGAATTATTACGTAACTATGTCGGATGAATTTGCAGGAGCTAAAATGTATTTCACTGTAAACGACGAAACCGTTGACGTTGACGGTGAGGTGGTCGATGGAAGATACGTATTCTCGTTGAATCTTCCCCCTCAGTATATGGCTACAAACATCGAGGCTCAGCTTAAGTTAGGCGACGTCGTGCTTGCAGAAAAGGCGGAATACAGCGTGAAAACGTATGCTCAAAATCAGCTGAATAATTCACCGAGCGATAAACTGAAACAGCTTCTGACCGATTTGCTCTACTACGGCGATGCAGCATATAATTACGTAAATAAGACGACGGGTGAAACGCCTGTAACGAGCGGTATTGAAGACCTCCTTGGTACTGCCTCCGATGAAGTCCCTACCACAACCAATTTTTCCTTGGTGAAGAACGAAGAAATTGACAGCTACCCTGCATATTTTATAAGCGCCGGCGTACGTTTTGAAGGCGTGAACAAGTTATACGTAAAAATTAGCACCACCGAAAACGTTGCTTTAACAATTAACGATGTGGAAGTAGAGGTTACCGGTACAACCATTTATACAGACGGTATTCTTGCAGAAAACTTTGCAGACCAATACAAATTTGTCCTTTCTTGTAATGGCGTAGTCATGCAAACTCTTACGTATAGCGTCAATGCATACGCTTATGCGATGCAAGGCGAAGATACAATGGGGACCCTCGCGCTTGCGCTTTATCGCTATGGTAAATCGGCTGCGGCTTATAAGGCATAACGACAAAGGAGGACACGAATATGAAATTACAATATGAAGAAATCCAAATCAATCTCGTTATGTTAGATAATAAGGACGTTCTTGTTACTATTAGCGGTTTCGATGGTGCAGAAGACGGATTTACAAACCCTAATAGCACCAGCGATTTTACGCAAGGCTAATCGCCATGAAAAGAATTTTTATAAAACGGTTTTTACCGCTTTTGATTTGTACGCTTGCTATCCCCTTTTTTGCTTGCAATAGCGCCGATGCCAACGAATCTGCTTGTTCGTCAGAATCGTCCTCTGTAAGCGAAGATGTTTCGAGCGATAGTGTTAAGGACGAGGATAGTTCCTTGGACGAATCGATAAGCGAAGATGTTTCGAGTGATAGTTTTGAGGACGAAGACAGTTCCTTAGACGAATCGATAAGCGAAGATGTTTCGAGTGATAGTTTTGAGGACGAAGACAGTTCCTTGGACGAATCGATAAGCGAAGATATTTCGAGCGATAGCATTGAGGACGAAGATAGTTCCTTAGAAGATTCGTCTTCTAAGGAGGACAGTTCCTCGCAGGGAGGCATTGAATTGCCCGAAGATCGTTTTGATTAAAAGGAGAACATTATGCAAAAATTTTTCCTTGTATTAATAAGCGCATTGGCATTATTTGCCTTTGTTGCTTGCGGTGATAATGCAGACAATCAATCATCGTATTCCCCCTCTTCGTCAAGTAACTGGGGCAGCGGTATTGAATTACCCGAAGATCCATTTTAATAGGCAGCCTGTCTTTGCAAAAAGCAAAGGCAGGCTTTTTTATTGCCACAAAAAAACAACCCTTCTTTCGCGTTGGAAAGAAGGGTTTCTTTGATTGCTTTTATTATTTAGTTGTTTTCGTTTGTTTCCGTTTCAGGCTCTTGCGCGGTCTGCGTTTTGTTAGACCAAATTCTAAATAACGATAAAATCGGTAAAATGACGCCGCCGAGGATATTGCCAAGCACGCACAGTAACAGATATACCACCGCTTTTCCCGAAAAACCGAGGAAGAAGAAATACAAAGTGTTTGCTACCGAGTGATCGAAACCGCAAAAGGCAAATACGATAATCGGAAACATAACGCCAACCGTTGTGGAGAGCTTTTTACGCGGAGCGTATTTGACCGCGCCAATGGAAAGCGTAATTAAAAAGCCGCAAAGAGTTGATGAACATAATGCTTTTGCGCCCCAAAGGTTTGCTTCTAATTTTGCCGTCATCATGGTTTGGGCTTGCGGCACAACGCTATCTGCCAACGGAGAATAAAACACCAAAATTGCCGCAAACAAAACGCCTAACATGTTTCCCAGGAAACATACTGGCAATTTCCAAAGGTTTTTCGCGCCCATTTCGGGGATATCGGAAACCAAACCCGTAAAGAGTTTCATTTCAAACATAACGATGGATAAAATCCCCAACGAGAAGAGTATCGAACCTATTAATCTTCCCCAATCGCCGTATAAACTGCGTGCAAGCAAAAATGCCGTACCGCCTACTCCAATCATAACTCCGGAGCAAAATGACATAAAACAAAAGGAAATAAATTGCGCTTTTGTCAGTTTTTCTAATGGTTTCATAACTATACCGACCTAATATTTTTAAGTTTTTTACTTAAACCTATATGATTATAATGTAAAAACTTAAAAAAATCAAGTCATAAAACAAACTTTTATGAAATAAAGCGCAAAATTCTTTGTTTTTTCCAACCGCCGTCACTTGTTGCACGTAAAACCTGTATTGCCCTCTTGTGTGGCATCGGGTTTAACGCCAACGCAAATATTGTCTTTCTTTCTATCAAAAAGTTCGGGAATCGGCGACGGAGCGACTTCATAACGGTAATCGGTACCTTTCTTTGTTATATGCTCTTTGATGACGTTATGAGAGGGCGTGTTTTTGCCCGTGCCGTTGATAACCTCTTGAAACAAGAAGAAATCTGCGTTCGACGGCAAATCTTTCAGCGGCTTATAGTCCTCTCTATTGCCCGTAAACTGTACGGTGTTCTTTAAAATCGTGCGCACGTATTCCACGTTTTCGTGCAAGGAAATCGGCGCGGGAAACTCACCGCCGGCTATCACTTCTTCCCATGATTTTTTCTCATATTTTTTCAGGAGTTCTGCTGCTTTGTGCAAGTGTGCAATTTCAAATTCGAGGTGCATTTCCCATAATTGTTTTATCTTGGCGTCTACCTCGGTCATATAACACGACCAGTATAAATAGCATTCGCAATATTCATGCCACAAAAGCATTTCCAACCAAGTCGCATTTGAATCCATTAACGATTCGTACTGCGTGACGTGCGCTTCTTCCACCAAAGCGATTTCCTGATAAAGTTTTCGCGCGGTTTCCGAAGGCGCAAAAGCCGTTACGTTCATATAATAATTCATTGTTTGCTGTTCTGCGCCGGTAATAATCATGGAGTTAAGCACCGTTTGCAACGAAGCTTTTTTCGAATTGCCTGCCTTTTTTACGTTATCCGTAGGGAATCTGTGGTGCGCTATCGTCGGGCGAGCCGGCATAATTTCCGTATACCCACCGACAAGGCGTTCCGCCTCTTGAGCCTCTTCCATTGCTAGCAAATTCGCATAGCGATATAAATGGTCAAAGTCCTCCAAAAGCGCGAAATCAAGCGCTTTTTTTACATTGCAATCCGTTTCATGTTTTGCAAGCTCTGCCGTTAAATCCACGGCGAGCTGTTCGTAGCCGATTGTGTGTTCTAACACCGTTTCGTCTTGGGGTTTTAAAAGAGAGATTTTTAATTGCTGTTGCTTTTCCACGTACCGAGCCAAGGCCAAATCTCGGCGCAGGTCGTTATCGTCTGTGTGCCTTGCGCATTGGTGTGAAAACCAATTAGCTTCGTACTCCGTCCCATTCATTAGAATGATTCGGGTCTTCGTGTAAGGGTCTGTTTCCTTTTTATTATAAGCTTTGGGATACAGTTGTTGCCAACTCTGCAACGATTTCTCGATGGGTTGGGCTTTTTCTTTAAATGGATTCATAGACGTCCTCCTTGTCTTTTTCTGTATTTCCATTATCTCCAACCCGAAATCTTTATATACAAAAAATAAAAAAGACGGCAAACCTTTTTTCGTCTGCCGCCTCTATTATTTTTCTATATTCTTTATGCGATGCCGTTTATACAATGCCGTGCGCCATCATCGCTTCCGCTACCTTTTCAAACCCTGCGATATTCGCGCCCATTACGTAGTTGCCCTCAAAGCCATAACGTTTTGCCGCACTGTCAATATTATGATAAATATTAATCATAATCGTTTTTAATTTTGCGTCCACTTCTTCCGCGGACCAATACAATCTACCAGAGGATTGCGCCATTTCCAACGCAGAAGTTGCAACCCCACCTGCGTTTGCTGCTTTTGCAGGCAAGTAGATAACGTTTGTTGCGTTTTGGAAAGTTTCGATTGCATCCAACGTGGAAGGCATATTGGCGCCCTCTGCGACATATTTTACGCCGTTCTTTACAAGAAGCGCAGCACTCTCCCCGTCGATTTCGTTCTGCGTAGCACAAGGCAACGCTACGTCACAAGGAATGGACCAAATCCCCTTGCAACCCTCAACGTATTTTGCGCCAGGGACTCTTTCAGCATATACTTTAATACGCGCACGTTCCACTTCCTTGATTTGTTTCATCACGTCGAGTTGAATGCCGTTGGGATCGTAAACGTAACCGTTGGAATCGTACATAGCTACAACTTTTGCACCGAGCTGTTGCGCTTTTTCACACGCATAAATGGCTACGTTACCGCTGCCGGAAACGATGGTTGTTTTTCCCTCAAAGGAATCGCCGCGAAGTCGCATCGCCTCTGCGGTGATATACACAAGCCCATAGCCAGTTGCTTCCTTTCTGATAAGCGAACCGCCGTAGGAAAGCCCACGGCCCGTCAATACGCCAACGTGCTCGTCACGGAGTCTTTTATACTGTCCAAATAAGTAACCGACCTCTCTCGCGCCAACGCCGATATCCCCTGCGGGAACGTCGGTATCCGCGCCGATATGACGATACAATTCATTCATAAAACTTTGGCAGAACGCCATAATTTCACGATCCGATTTACCTTTGGGATCGAAGTTCGAACCACCTTTACCGCCACCGATAGGAAGTCCCGTTAAGCTGTTTTTCAAGATTTGCTCCAAGCCCAAGAATTTGATAACCGAAAGGTTTACGGAAGGATGGAAACGCAAGCCGCCCTTATAAGGCCCAATCGCACTATTAAACTGCACGCGATAACCCTTGTTTACATGCACTTTGCCGTTATCGTCCACCCAAGGCACACGGAACAAAATTGTGCGCTCCGGTTCAATAAAACGTTCCAAAAGCCCTGCCGCTTCGTATTCGGGATGCGCGTTAATAACGGGTTCTAACGTCAATAGAATTTCCGTTGCCGCCTGGTGGAACTCTTTTTCATCAGGATTGTTCTTTTTAAGTTCTTCTAATACTCTTTGTACGTATGACATATGATTTTTCTCCTCGAAAAAATAGATT
>JAZQGK010000032.1:0-12152 GCA_045539975.1 Candidatus Scatosoma sp.
ACGACATGGCTACGATCCGACTTCCTGTACATTATTACAGCAAAGATACTATAAATGAAGTAGAAGTCTATTGGATAAATTTTTATGGGAAAGATTGCGAAGAGCTAATCGCGATGACCAATTTTTCAAAGAATCCCGTGCTTTCACTTCCAATGCGTATACGTGCATCCATTTTATCCAACTTTAAAGAAGCTATAAATTTGTGCAGCCACTCCCATATACAAGGGATTATTTGCAATCAACTTCTGTCTAATATTATAAAAACTCTTTTATTAAACAGCAAGTTATTTTTAGAATCCGCACCAAGAAAAAAACTGACAGATTTTGACAAGATTATTACGCTAATTAATACGCATCTATTTAATCCCGAATTAAACGCAACCTTTATTTGCAATCAATGTTATATTACACCCGAACATTTATCTAGGCTTTTTAAGAAAAATATGAATTTACATTTTTCATCCTATGTAAATACAGAACGAATAAAGAAGGCTTCTGCTCTTTTGTTAGATACCGACTATCCTCTCGTGAAAATCGCCGAGCTTGTTGGGTATGGTGACGTATATTATTTTTGTAAAATCTTCAAAAAATATCGTTTGATGACCCCGACTGAATACCGCAAAAAACATACGGATTGATACGATATGCTGATGTTTTTTCTGCCTATTTTTTAATTTCGACAAAAGGCGACAAAAGTAGTGGTTTATTTTGGGAATATTTTTCAAAAATGGATTTTTATGAGTGTATAAATTATTGACACAATCTCTTTTTTGTGTTAGAATACGATTCCAAAAAAACAAATAAGGAAAAAACATATTATGTAAGATTTGAAAAACTTTCATTAATCAAAACAAGTAACAAACTTGTTTAAGCAAGTAATAAGACTTGCAGTACATAACAGACGCATCTCCATGAAGATGCACAACGACTATATTTTATCGTTGTGGCGAGAACAACATCGCCGTCTTTTGTGCTGCAAGTCTTTTTTATTTACTCTAAAATAATCACAAAAAGTTATCAAACGCCACTTTTTTCGGCCCATACCAAAGTGAGGGCAAAAATGAAAATCTTGTGAAATTTTCTTAAAAAAGGTTGTCGAATAGCAATTTTTTTGCCCAATCCATAGTGTAGGGATAAATTAAAATCAGGAGATGATACAAAAAAATATTTCAGCAAAAAGCGGTACATTGTACAAAAAAGAAAAACGAAATTAGGAGGATAATGAATGAACGTACAAACAACCAAAAAACTTGCCGTGATAGACGGCGAAACATTGATGGACGCAAGGTTGCCAAAACGTAATTTTTGTGTTCAAACACTACTGCCCGAGGGCATCTCTATGCTTGGCGGCGCACCGAAGGTCGGAAAATCTTGGATGGTGTTACTTCTCGCTTTGCAGGTAGCAAAAGGTGAAGCCCTTTGGAATCTCTCGACCAAGCAAGGCACTGTGCTTTATCTGGCGCTTGAAGATTCTCTGTCAAGGTTGCAAGACCGACTCAACCGACTCACAGACGAGGCCCCTGCCTCTCTCTACTTTGCAACGACGGCTGGCACAATCGGCGAAGAACTGTGTATGCAGATTTCCAAATTCATTTTGGAACATCCTAATACAATCCTTGTCATTATCGACACCTTCCAAATCGTTCGCAACAGTGGAGTAGAAACTTCCTACGCGAACGACTACGAAGAAGTCCGCGAGCTAAAAGCGTTGGCAGACGACCTAAAAATTTCTCTTCTTCTCGTCCACCACTTGCGAAAGCAAGGCGATAGCTATCCGCTGAACAAGCTGTCAGGCACGACGGGAATCAGCGGAGCAATGGACGCAGTGTTCATTCTCGATAGAAGCAAGCGCAACGCAAACGGCGCGACACTGTTCTGCACGGAACGTGATATTCAGAACAGAGAAATCGAATTGCTGTTGAAAAAAGAAACCTGCGAGTGGGAACTCAAAGGTGACAGCATGGAAGAAGAAACGCTGACGCTCCCCGAAGAAATAACCTTGCTCATTGAACTGATGAAGCAACTGCAATCTTTCGACGGCGGGAACACCGAGCTTGCCGAAAAGTTCAATTCTTTTTCTGGGAAAAATATTTCAGCAAAAGCACTCAAACAAATGATGAACAAATGGCGGTACACACTGGAAGAAAACGACGTCTTTTTCACAAGCGGACGGAGCAACGGAAGACGGTATATTAAGACATGGTACCTTCCTTCTGCCGACGAAAGTGACGGAAGTGACGTATAGGACGCAAGAAACCGTGTCCGCAAAACTTCCGTTTTTTCCGTCCCTTGCGTCCCTGCATAAGGGCGCAACAAGGAACTCTTCTGCTACCCATTTCACAGCTTTGCTGTGGCAAGCAGAGCGCGTGGCTATCCGCCAACGCACGTCAAGCGGGAGTAACCCGCCCCCCTTCCGTCCGCATTCAAACGAAATACATTGATAAGGAGAAAATCATTTGAGAAAAAAAGCATTTCCATACCCATTCGGGTAACCGAAAAAGAACTAACGACAATCGATACCAAAGCAACAAAAGCAGGCATGAACCGCACCGATTTTCTCGTGGCGTGCGCTATGGGCAAACGCATCACGGTAATCGACGATTGACGGCGTTGACTCGCTGATTGAAAGCAGCAATGATTTCAGTCCGATACGAAATTGGACAAACGAGCTTCACGCAAAGGATTCAAGCAAGAAGGTTCGCGCCGTAAAAAAGCTCCAAGCGGAACGCGGTGAACGTCTCGGCGGTCGACCGCCCTATGGCTATAAAAAGGTCGATAAGGATAGCAAAGAAATTATTCCTGACGAAGATGCTGCAATCATAGTAAAAAGAATATTTGCTATGTGCATAGCAGGCAAAGGTCCTAATCAGATTGCTCGTATTCTGAGCAGCGAAAAGATTGTCAATCCAACCAACTATTATTATCAAACTTATGGCAAGGGCCATCAGAAATTAGATACAACCCATCCGTATAATTGTATAGGCAGTACAATAACTGCAATCCTTGATAATATGGCCTACCTCGGACATACGGTTGGATTACGCCACACCACAATATCCTATAAAAATAAAAAGGCGATTATTCGCCCCGATCATGAATGTGTTATTGTAGAAAATACGCACCCTGCATTGGTAACAAAAGAACAATGGGATATTGTGCAGGCTCTTCGCAAACAGAAAAAGCGTGCGCCGAGGCAGATGACAGAGCCAAATATCTTTTCAGGTATCACTTTCTGTGCCGATTGCGGAAGATCGATGGTATTGCACCGAGCAAGCACAATGAAGAAATCTAATTATAATTTCAAATGCTATACCTACGGAAAGCGAGGCAAAGCAGAATGCACGCCACACCATATCCGAGAGGAAGAACTCTATGAAATTATACTGGATGACTTGCGAAGAGTAACGCACATCGCAAGAATGAAGGAACGTCAATTTGCGGAGTACATCAACCGCAAAAACAGTGTGGAATTACGCCGAGAGATAAACGCCCTTCAACGAGAGTTAGATTCTATGCGTAAACGCCGTGACGAGCTGACAGCATTGTTCAAACGCTTATACGAGGACAATGTTCTTGGAAGAATCACCAACGAGCAGTTTCGACTCCTCTCTGGCGATTATAATGACGAGCAAAAGGGATTAGATGAGGCAATACCGCAGAAAGAAGAACAACTAGAAAAGCTCAAGTCCTCTGCCGACAACGTCAATGCTTTCATAGAAAAAGCAAAAAAGTACAAAAGCATTGACACGCTAACACCCGAAATTGTAAGATTGTTTATCGCGAGGATTGAGGTCGGTGAACGCACCAAAAAATATTCAAGATATTCCGCTCAAAAAATCCGAATCGTCTATCGCGATATCGGAGAATGGGACAAGGCAGCGGAAACCGAAGAAAAACCGACTCAATACCCCGAAATAATCTCGGAATTAGCGTAAACCAACACTCAAAAACACAGCAAATGCGAACAGCTTTCGCCATTCGCCTTTGTTTTTCGCCGAAACCCACCTGTCAAAAAGTGTCCCTATGAACAAAAAACCGCGGGCTTTAAGACTTTTTTTATCGTTGAGCCGTTTATTTTGCGCTACTTTAACTTTGTTACGCCATATGCGTATGCTTAGTAATCCATTGTTTCATTTTGATGGAAAGCCAAAACGAATAAATCCCCAAAGTAATTATCGTTAAAAGAAACCACTTAATATAAATTAAAACACGGTTGCAGATTTTGCAATCGTGTTTTTTTATTTAACTGCCTGAGTTTTTATCCTATCAACTTTAGCTGCATCAGTACTTCTTTATTCGTGCCGTAAATGATATCTTCTTTTCCTGAAATCAACTTGCAAAACTCTTCAAAACGCTCCCAAGTAATATCATCCATTACGTCAAACTCGTAAGAATGCCCCCAGATGTAAAATATTTGCGGCACATCTGTCTTTAAGGCAATAAATTTTTCCGCAAGTTCAAACATTTTATCGGGTTCGCGGATATATACCGTAGGGTTTAAACGATGCAAGTTCTTTGGCAAATCAAAGGAAAACGTAGAAGTGATTGTACGCGAATATTTTACTCCCGTTTTGCTTTTAATGACTTCTGCAACTCTATCATCGTTGTTCACGCCACCGCAAGGATACGCCATGCCAACGATTTCATATCCCACCAAACGCGAAAGCTGTTTTCTATCCTCTTCCACTTGATACACCACCGCTGCGTCTTCTTCCCCCGTTAAATTGGGATGGGTTAAAGTATGCACGGCAACCTCGTGCCCTGCATAGATTTCCTTCACTTCCGTAGGTAATACCTTCGTATGGTTTAAGAATTTCCCATTAAATTCCCAGCCGCCTTTCAACCCAAACAAAGAAGAATTTAAATTAAAAGTCGCTTTTAAACCATACTTATTTAACAATTCAATCAATCTCTTATCCTGCGTTACGCCATCATCAAAACTAAACGTTACGTATTTCATTGTTTTTGCTCCTTATTATATTGTTGTCGACCAAGTATTGTGAACATTAACCGTATAAATTCATTTGTCGAATAATATGTTGGTAACGTTCTTCTTCTAATCGCGTTGCAGGGCTTAAAAACGCAACTGCGCCTTTGATTTCGCCTTTATGCGTTTTGTCTAACGCCGTTACTTTATACGTCAAGCGACGTTTATTTTTTAGGTGAAACTCTGCGTCTTCAAACTCCGTCTTTTGCGTATATCCCAGGAACTGATACTTGGCATCATTTTCAACCGCACGGTAGACCGCATAGCAATCCGCGCCACCATTCCAAGTCAATCGCACGCCCGTTTCCGTAAAAACGGCATTCATGTCCGTCGGCGTTTGATGGCACTGGACAAAAGCAAATCCGCTTAATACATAGCTTTCCCCTGCTTTTGTAGTAAACTTACACGTACGTTCGTTGTTTACCGCCTCGATTTGTTCCCCCAAAGAATTGGCAACAATAACATTCGCCATTCCCTCACAAACAATAGTAACCTCGCCACCTTTGACGGAAAGGAGTTCCGCGCGTTGGACTTGACCGTCCTTCACAACGCAAGAAACGGTGAAGTTTCCCCTTGCCTTCAAGCCTTTGAACGAGAAATTTTTCCATGCCGACGGAACAGCGGGCAATAAATAAATGTGATTTTCGCCACTTTGCAACAACATTTCCGTCATACCGCTCAATGCACCGAAATTGCCGTCGATTTGGAAAGGCGGATGCACGTCCCAAAGATTGGGATGCGTACGCGTTTTTAATAAATTTTGCAAAAGAAGGTAGCCGTGGTCGCCTTCACCCGTTCTCACCCAAGAACAAAGTCGGTGCGCCAACGCCCAACCCGTAGATTCATCCCCGCGAAGTTCTAAGGTCTTTTTTGCCGCGTCTTGCCATGCAGGCGTCGAAAAATTAATCAACTCGCCAGGGCTTAAAGAAACAAGCTGAGAGATATGCCTATGTTTCGCTTCTCCGATTTCTCCATAGAAATTTTCTTCACGGAACTCCTTAATCTGACCGCTATAACCAATCAAAACGGGAGAATAATGCTCGATTTGTTTTTTCTCAAGCTCGATTATTTCATCCGAAACGCCTAAAATTTCCGCGCAGCGTAAATCGTCGCGCGCATTTTCGTAAAACATCTGCTGGTCAAACGCACTTCCTACCGTATGATAATACGGTTGCTTATCTGCGTTGACGGTACGAAAATCAGGCGGCACTTGCAAGGACATAATCCACTTGCCACCTATAATCTGTTCGGGAGAAGCAGAATGCACGCTTAAATATTCTCCATCGTAATCCCGTACGCATTTCGTAAGAAATTTGGACATCGAATGAATGGTGGGATAGGTGATATTTTTGAGAACATCCTCATCTCTGGTATAGTCGTAATAATCCCAAAACAGTTTTGTCGTTAATCCCCCCGTTCCCGGCCCAGAATGTCCGCTGGGTCCCTCAATCTCGTAACAAAACGCCGCAACCCCAATACTCCAACCGCAATTCCCCTGTCCCTCTACGTAGTTTTCAGGGATTTTTTCTTGAACCCATTTCGAAGCAAGCTTCTCGGCTTGTTTGCGAAACGCCAAATTGTAATCGGCATACGCAGCAAACGTTTCCGCAAGGTTTGCGGAAAACGCAGGCCAATAATTCATTTGAATATTGATATTGTGCCAAAACCCGCTTCCCCACGGCGATTTATCATGTGCACTCCAAACGCCTTGTAATGAAGCAGGGGGCGAACCTTTACGGGAAGAAGAAATCAACAAATGCCGACCATATTGATAATACGTTTCCTCTAAATACGGTTCTGCATTGCCTTGACGATAGCTATTTAGCAGCTCTTCCGTACTTCTATCATCCTCTATGCCGCCCAAATCCAAGTCCACACGGGACATCAGGCTACCGTAGTCCTCTTGATGGCGTTTCCATATATCAACATACCCCAAATTGCAAGCATTTTTTAAAATATTCTCCACTTCCTCGTGGGGGTCTTTCCCGATTGCTTTATGGCAACCGTCTAAAAATACTCGTTCATCTAATACATACGACGTATCGGCGGCAAAGTATACAATCGCTTCCGTTGCGCCTTTAATTATCAATTTGTCTGATTTTGTTTTCAATACGCCGTCGCTTAAAACACAAAGTTTCCCCTCGTAGGTCAAGTCTCGAGAGGGCAATACTCCGCGCATGCTCAGAGCGTTCTCTTTTGCGTAAATTTTCCCCGTTCTTCCGCCGTTTTCCAGCGCTCTTTCTCCCAAATAAGGAATAACCAGTCGCACTGCAAACGAGGTTTTTTGCGTAAAGGTTACTCGATAAGCAAACACACGATCAGGATAGGAGATAAACGCCTTGCTCTCCACAAAATTATCGCGTACGTTATACTTCGCATAGACAGAACCGTTCTGTAAGTCCAACCCTCTTTCGTAGTTTTCCACTCTCTCATGTCCAAAATTCAAACGAATTTCCGCAAAGTTAGAAACCCCACCGCGCTTATAATCGTTGGCGAATACGTTGGTAGTAAACTGTATTCTTTCCTCGTCCGTTCTACCAAATATGCTCACCCCAAAATATCCGTTCCCTATCGGCAAAGAATACCGTTCCCAACCGTGCAACGAATCTTCCGCAGGGCTATGAAATTTTAATACGTGTCTTTTATCCATAGTATCGTCCATTCTTATGAGATAATTAATTCAATTTCCCCGTCTTCATTAGGAACAAGCGTATATTCTTGCGCAATAAATCCACCTGTTAAGAAAAAGATTTCGTCGCAATTTTCCAACTCGCCTTTTATCACCTTTAATTCCCCTGCAATTAAAGGTAATACGTACTTTATGCCGATTGCATCTGCAATCGTAATCCGCATTCCGCTTTCCGATAATGTATAAGAAATGGTCGGACGTACCCCCTCTAAAACCTCTAATTTGTTAGAAGAAAGCCCCGTCAACGCGGACATGGTATAGCCATTTTGACCTTTTTCACTCTTTACGTCCGCATACAAATAGAAGGTGGAGCTGTATCTTTCTCCGTCTCGAATCACTTCAAAACGGGGCAAAAGCGAGCGGTGATGCTCTCTATCCAAAGTCTGTTGCATATTCGTCGGCTCGACCAAAACATAGTCGGTAACCGAACCCATCACCATAGGACCTTTCTTTTTACTGTAAAGAGCCGTCAACGTACCGCCCGTAGCGTGTCCGCTAAAAATAATATCAAAATCGTAGTCGGTAAGCGTTGCAGAATACTCCCCTTTGGCAAATTTGTACGTTCGAACTTCGGGATAGTAATCAAAAACGTTCTCCGCATCCGACGGAATTGCCGTGCGCACGGGCGAAAGGTACTTTTCATCGATATATTCTACTGCAAATGCAATAGAATTCACGTGCTCGAACAAATGATGCGTACAAGCATGCTCCCCACGTTGATGATAATGCGGACCGCCATATAAAAAACCGTCTACGCTGCATTGTTTCAGCATTTCTACGTTGCGGCGCGCGGCTTCTGCAAACATGGGATTTTTATCCGCAAGCAAAAGGAACATAGGCACACAGCCGTCCGACGTGCGCGAACCCCAGTACGTCCATTTGTTATTTCTATTGCCAAAGCTATTATCCCAACCGCCGTCGGGAAACATAAATTTCAAATGTGTCTCTACGATAGGAATTAAGCGCTCTATAAGTTCCTCGTCTTTTACCTCTACGGCATATTTGACCAGGGCAGGTACGGATTCTTCCACGTTATAACCAATATCCACCGAGCGACACCCCTTCGCCGAAAGTTTGTTATGCGGCTTGCTTTCGCCATATAAAAAACCGCTTTCGCTAATATGTGCCATTGCGTAATTTATAAGACGTTTCGCTCTTTGCAAATACTTTTCTTCGTGAAAATAATTTCCAGAAAGCGCCATTGCCAAACCGTTTGTCGTAGCGTAATTGATATTCGCAGGAGAATTTTCATTTAAATTATCGTATAACCACGCCGCCATACCCTTTGCGCGTTTTTCGAACGCCGCCTTGGTATCTTTATCGAGAATATCTTTCCCCGCGCGCAACGCCTCAATTACAGCAATTTGATGAAAGGTCGTAGTATATCGCCAAGCTGCTTGCGCGTCATTGTATAAACCGCCATCCGTACAGAGCATATTTTCACCATACGCAAAGACGTCCTTTGCTGCTTGCAAGTATTTTTGTTCCCCCGAAATTTTCGCCATCACAACCAAGCCGAACACCGCATCGGGACATCTACCGTGTATCATTTTGCAGGATTTACACCAAATGCCGCCATGAAATGCCCGATCTTCGCAATGGATTTGCGCGGATAATAAAGCGTCGCTGTATTCTTTTAATAAAGTTTTGTACAAATTCGCCATAAAAACATATAACACAAGCCTAGAATGCCACTTTCCGCATTCTAAGCTTGTCTCCTTTTTTAGTTATACCAATCGAGAACAACTCTCGACCCATTGTAAATTTTATTCCAATTAAATCTTCTAATTTCCTTTCCGTCCGCGGAAACAAAACGTTCAGGAAAAGCGTTTTTATCAAAATCCAAAAGCCCGTACCGCTCTTTATCTGCATCTGCAATTAAGAATACTCGACTGACCTCTTTCATCTCTTTCTCCGACAAAACTCCAGGCTTAATAGACGCCAACGTCGTCATCCCCGTCAATGCACACATTTCAAGAAAATCAAGGTTTGCCTCAAATTTCACCCTTTCCGTAAACGGAGCACAATCTGGATCGGCATTGTAGAATACGTTATTGAGCGGCAAACGCATTACACTGTTTACGCCGTCTCTTCTCGTCCATTCAAATGCGCGCCCGCTGGTGTCATTGCCTATGCGGTACGTCGAATGAATCCCTGCCGTCAAATGGCTGACGGTATTGCATCCGATTACTTCGCTATCCCCTGCGCCCTTTTGAATGGCTTTATACAAGTTCTTCAAAATGGTCGCCGTCGTTTTCGTCCTATCATAATAATGTCTATCCGCTTTGCAAAGACCATAATCTATTTGTTCGGAAGACAAAGTCGAAATCCCCATCGCATCAATTGTCGAAAAGTCGTGTTTAATTAGTTCAAATCCCCAGTCGGCAATCTTTCTTGCATCTTGTTCCACTTTTTCAAGCGTAAACAGATGGGAAGGGTCTAAAACCGTCCCCCCCGAAGCCTGACAAAGCTTTACTTCTTCAGGGATATCCTCTCTTGTCAGCAACGGTCTAAACCAAAGACCGGGCTTAGCGCCTTTCTCACGAATGGCTTGCGCTGTTTTTCTCATATCGCCAAAACGCTCATTCGGTTCCCACTCGCCGCCGATATAAACGCCGTTTTCACCCGTAGCTCCTACAAGACGATGCTTTTGCCAACCGTCGTCGATAATCATATACGGACGATGTTTACAACCTTTTGCAAGCTGCAATAAATGGTCAGTTTCTTCCATCACGATTTCGTGAGAAATATCACCGTACGCCCAATACCAATTATTCACCCCAAAAATAGGCTGTTTGGGTAAAACGGGATTCTCGCACATACGCTTTGCAAATTTGCAAGCGACTTGATAGCAATCCTCACCCTTTTCGCCAAAGAGCTCTACCACTTCGCAAGCGAGAAGCGGCTCTTGTAAGTCTGTGCCGTCCGCGCCACAGCAAAGATCTAAAAACAAGGTGATACCGTCTGTATCTACTTGGAAAAACGCAAAACAATCCGCACCCGTTTTTACACCGTAGCAGGACATCGTTCCCTCTTCAAGCAAATAGCAGTACCAAGGCAAAATACGGGAAGCCATCATGGAACGCCATTCCAAATACGCCCGTATCCCCGCTCTTTCCCACTGGTCGCCAAATACTTTATCCACCTTTTGCAAATCGCCACTAAAACGTAATTTCAAATATTTTACGGGACTTCCGCTTGGATAAACGACAACCTTTGCCGATTTTTCTTCAACGATATATTCGTATTTTACGTCGTTGATTAAATCTTCTTCAAAACGGAAGGGGCTTGCCTCCGTTGCTCCATACGCAAAGTTGGGTTGACGAAGTATTGAGAACATCCTTATTTCTCCTTTATTTACTTACTTTTGGAAGTTCAATAACGTCCATAGGGGGTCTTGTTTTGTACTTACCATGCGTAAAATCGGGAATCTCAACGGGCATACCCGTTTGCAAGGAACGCTCTGAAAGGTAGGTAATGCACATCCATGATACCGCGTCGTATACGTCAATCGGCATTTCCTTGCCGTTTACAAGACAATCGGCAAGTACTTCAAATTCAAAGTAGTCCATCCCGCCGTGACCTTGCTTCAAAATTTCAGGAGTAACCGATTTCCACATCTCAGGCAAATATTTTTCTTCGTATTTTTTTGCACTGTCATAGAAATAATGTAACCCTGCGCCTTCGCTAAGCGGTTCCGTCACGCTGCCGTCCGGCAACGTCAAACGGTTGGTATCATGGCTAAAATTAGGATCATCCACAAAAACCATGTTGTTGTTTTGATTGTATAAGCCTTTCGTGCCGCGAACAATAAATTCACGACAATACATTCTGGGAAGCGTCGTATCTAAACGAATGGTAATCAGCTCCCCATTTTCGCAAGTGATCATCGTTTCTACGATATCCGCTTGCTTAAATTCCACGTCTTTCAAATATGCTAACTCGGGCTTGTCTTGCACGTAGTCGTGCAAACCTCTATTCGCGCTTCCAGTAGAACGGGATATCAAAGAAACCATGCGATTCCCGCGATTGATATTCAAAATCTTCGCAATAGGTCCTAACTCATGCGTGGGATAGTTCTCACAATTTCTGTGCATATAGTTACGCAAACGATAATGACGATTGACGTCCCCGTAAGAAATCTCCTTGCAAAGGTTGTGTCCGTACGCGCCCGAGCAATACATAATATCGCCAAGCACACCGTTTCTAACTAAGCTCGTTGCCAACAGTTCGTCCCTATTAAAGCAACAATTTTCAAGGAAAAAGAAGGGCGCTTTCGTTTCTTCGTATACTTGAACCAGCTCGAAACACTCTTCTTCATCGTATGCACCGCCAACTTCCATCGCAACCGCAATACCACGTTTCATGGCGTCAATAGAAATGCGCACGTGTACCTCCCAATTTGCCACAACAACAGCCAAATCAGGGGTCAGTTCTTCAAACATTTTTATATGATCTGTATATACAGCGGGCCGT
>JAZQGK010000033.1:0-2250 GCA_045539975.1 Candidatus Scatosoma sp.
ATCGAAAATCAGTCCAGTTGGAACGGCGTACATGACCCGTCATATGACATTAAGACGTTGCACGGGAAAGCCAAACGCTTTGGTTACCGCGAAGCCGACGCCCGCCGTCAGTGGTATGAACTTCACCCCGAATTGAAACCGTCAACGAGAGCGCGAAATATTTCCGAGGATACTCAGCGCGAACTCGACGACGCCATCATCTGGCTTGAAACTTTGTCGCCCGAAGATTTTTCGGCAGACGACGCATATAATCCCGACAAAATTCACGCCGCCGCGCTTGCTCAAACCTACGGATTCGCCGCCGCCGCTGAAAAATTCTTCGCCGTCATCAAGACCGCCAAAGCTCAGGCACAAGCCCGAATCAAGGAAGCCGACACCGGCTTAACCGCGCCGCTTGACACCGACGAACTTGCACAACTCGGCGCGCTTGCCAATTTGCATTTGGAGACCTTGCGCAAAAATGTCGCCCGCGAAGTTCAAGCTTTGAACCGTGAGCAAAAAGCTTTTGTCAAGCAGCAGGCAGAGGAACAAACGCGACAACACGCAGTCAAGGCGCGGACGGAACGTCAAAACCGCGTCGCCGAAAATATCAAGACTCTTCGCGAACTTCGCGAAGAGTACAAAAAAAATCCGTCAAAAGAACTTGCCGCGAAGATGAAGTCGATTATTTTCAATTCTTGCGACGTGACTACCGACCGTTACACCGGCGAAGTCAAGCAAGTTAAACCTACCGCCGCCAATGCCGACCTCATCTTTACTTTCGACCCGAACGTTGACGGCGTTATCGGCTACGACGAATTTCAGCAAACCGACGTTATCTTGAAACGCCCGCCGTGGCGTCATGACGACGACTGCATTAATGCCGAGTGGACGGACAGAGACGACGCCGAACTCAAGACTTACTTGCGCCGTTACTATATCGAATTCGCAAGCGAAAATCTGATTAGCAGCTGGACAACCTCTTACAGCAACAAGCATTCCTTCCACCCCGTCAAAGATTATTTCAAGAACCTGCCCAAATGGGACGGAAAGAAACGCGCCGAGGAACTTTTTATTAAATTCTTGCGCGTCGACGATACACCTTTCGCCCGTGAAGTTACCATGAATTGGTTGACCGCCGCCATTGCCCGTATTTTTCACCCCGGTTGCCGTTACCAGACCGCGCTTGTACTTCACGGCAGTCAGAACATCGGCAAGTCTTACATTATCGAGCGTCTCGGCGGCAAATGGTATTCGGAGATTATTGACAACGTCGACGACCCGCACGCCGTAGACGCCATCAAAAATACCTGGATCGGCGAGTTTAAGGAAATGGCGTCAATGCGAAAAGCCGAACTTAACGCCATCAAATCTTTTATCGAGAGAGCAGCCGACAATCACCGCGCCGCTTACGAAAAACGCGCAACTCGCATTTTCCGTCACTGCGTTTTCGCTATCACCGTCAACGACGAACATTTTCTTATCGACACGACGGGCAATCGTCGCTACTTGATTCTTCATTGCAACTCCCCGAAATTTTCTTACGTCACGGGCTTGACCGACGAATACATTTCTCAAGTTTGGGCGGAAGCCTATCAGCATTACAACGAGCTTTTCAAAGACGGATTCGACGAAAAGAAATTGGAACTCTCCGCAGAAACGAAAATTCAAGGCGAAAAAATTGCCGATACCTATATGCGCGACGACGGCATGACGGGCGAAATTGAAGCGTTCCTCAATACCAAAATTCCGCATTCCGTTATTTGGGACTTGCTCAACAAAGAAGAGCGGCGCAGATTTATCGACGAGGGACAAATCATTGTCGACCAAGCCGAACTCAATACCGCACGCAGAGCACGCGGCGGGCGGAACGTTCAGAAAGACATTGACCAAATCGACCGCATTCTCCACAGTGGCAACGGTGTCATCAAAAAAACCATCTATCTCAAAGGCGAGCAGCCCCAAGACAAATTTGTACTTTTCGGCACCGAGTACCGCGAACATATCTGCGCGGCGGAAATCTTTAATGAAGCATTCCCCGCCAACGACAAACGTAAATCAATGCCGCGAATTCATGAAATCCTTGCCACTCTTGCCGATTGGATTGTAGGAAAAGGAACGCCACGAGACCCCGTTTACGGAAATCAGCGGAAAGTTTTCTACCGCACGTCTCAGCCCGACGAACCGACGACCGACGACACGCCGCCGACACAAAATGATTCGGACAACCACGACGCGGGCAACGGCGCAAGCGAACTTCAAGGCAACTCC
>JAZQGK010000034.1:0-10773 GCA_045539975.1 Candidatus Scatosoma sp.
AAGAGGTGAAAATCATGAAAAAAATAAAGACAATTATTCTTTCCTTATGTGTGGCTGTTACAGGCTTTGTTGCGGTAGGAGTAGCAGCTTTGCTTCCTGCAAAAGCAGCAGAATCGATGACTGTTTCTGAAGCGATTTCGGGATTTGTTATGGAAGAAGGTGCTGCGATTCGTAAAAGTACGGATAAGCAGGGTATTCGCTTTAATGCAATTCTTGGCGAGCAGGCGTATGACGTATTAAATTCGGCAAATGCAGAGTTCGGTATGTTGATCGTACCCAAGGATTACGTCACCGAAGGCTACGAATTGACGGTAGAACACGTATTCGGCGAAAATGCCGTATATCAAGCCAACGTTAAAGCGTCAGAGGTAGAGGAAGGCAAAAAGGCAATTATTCAAATCACCGAGCCTACGATTGAACAGAAAGGCGACGAATATAAAATTTATGGGTCGTTGGTTGGCGTTTTGGATGCGAACCTTGCGCGCGGCTTTATCGGTAGAGCTTACGTGTGTGTAGGCGGCGTGTATTACCTTGCTGAATATGCGGATGGTTTAGCAGCAAACACTACTCGTTCGATGGCATACGTTGCAAAGCTCGCTATCGATGACAATGATAGTGATAGCACCACCTTGCAAACGACCTACGTAGATCCCGTTAAAGATAAATCATTCGATTATACGGTAAATAAAGTAACGATTGATTTTGACGGTTCGGTGGTGAAAGAAACCATCAGTTCTTCGACGGCACAATTCGCTACGGCCATTCAACAGAATGCAAACACGATTTTCGGCTTTAACGGAGAAAGCGTGGATAGTTTTGTTGGCATGGAAAATGCGGAATTTAACGTAATGTACAGAGCAACGCCCGTTTCTATCGTTGTAGAAAACGATGCAACCGCAACGGAAATTTATGCGGCGGAAGAGCTTGCTTCGTATGTTTCTCAGGTTACGGGAACGGCGGTGGAAGTCGTTTCGCAGGCAACGAGCGCATATAACAATATTTATGTTGCAACCGACACGGGCTTGGGTTTGGAAGCGGATTCCTTTAAGCTGTCCAAAGATGCAAACGGCAACGTACATATTATCGGTGTGGACGAAAGAGGTACGCTTTACGGCGTTTACGAATACGAAGAAGCGTATATGGGCATTAAATTCCTCACGGAAAACTACACCCACGTCCCTGTAACGAATAAGCAGATTTCGGCTGTTTCGGAAACGAAAACGTATACGCCTTCGTTTGCGTACAGAACGTATATGAATAACGGCGTCGGCTTCTATGACGATGCAAACGTAAAATATTCGTCGCACTTGCGTTTCATTTCGCAGTTCTCTAATGAAAGAGCGCAAAGCGATTTGATGAACAAGGTGCAATATACGATGCCTTGGATGGCGCAGGGCTGGTTGCACGCTTCGCACAGCATTTTGGCGTATGCGGCAATCGGCGCATATCAAGCGGGTGTAACGGATATCCTTACGTATACGGTTGGTGATAATGGGCTTTTGACCTATTGTGCGTTTAATAATAGCGCTTCTTCTAGCTCCTATAAATCTGCTTTTGATACCAGCGGCTCTATGTTGGACGTATGCTATTCGGACGATACGGCGAAAGCATGGGTAAAAGCAGGCTTGAAATATGCGATGGACAATTATCCCGAAATGGAATATTTCATGTTAGGGCAAGCGGACAAGAGAACAAATTGTAGCTGTACAGATTGTTGGATGGCTCGATTGAAAGGTGCAAATAAGAGTTGGTTAATTGCTAACTTTGTAAAAGAAATGGCTACGTACACGAACAGCCTTGGATATACGGATAAGAAAATTGTTATGTTTGCTTATCAGGATACGGAGGTTGCTCCTAAGGCAGGTAGAAATGCTGCATTGACGGATATGCCCTCCAACGTTTACGTACAATGGGCGCCCGTTGATTCGGATAGATATTTTGCTTTGGATACGACGAATATTGAGGGTTGGAAATCGGCGCTTGGTATGACGGAAGGGAGATTCCTCGTTTGGTCGTATGAAGTGGATTTCTATAGCTATTTTACCTATTATCCTACTATGCAAAATTGGGTAACGAACTTCGATACCTATAAGGATTTAGGGGTAGACCTTGTTATGATGCAATCGTCGCACAATACCTCTGGTATTGTCGACAGCTATCTTGACGCATACGTTGCGTCCAAGCTTCTTTGGGATTTCAAGGCAGACGACGCTACGGCTATGCAAGCGTTGGTAGAATCCGCGAAATCCGAATTTATTGAATATTTCTACGGCACTGCAGCAAAATCTTACGTGGAAGCGTATTATGATAATTTTGATGCACTGTATGCGGAGAAATTCACAAGCGGTGGCTATACGGACGGGGATTGGTCGTTTACGGAAAGCGAGTTGAATGGATTGCTTGATTTGCTTGAACAGGCAATTTCCGCAACCGATGACGAAACGTATATCAATCATTTGAATATGCTTACGTTAACGCCTAGATATATGCTCGCAAAATATTGCCAAGTAGCGGATGCTACGCTTGCAAACGATATCAGCAGTGTGTCTGCTATGACGGCGGAAGGCACGACGGTTGCGGCCGACGTGAACTTGCAGGGCGATTTGAGCTTTACCAAGGGCTATGCAAGCATTTATAACGTAAAATATGATGATAGCGGACGCGTAATCGGTATGACGGTAGATATTCCCGATGTAACGGAATGGTATCAGCAGTCGCCGAGATTTACTGCGGAATATATGAACGAATTGTATGCAGAAGGCGTACAATACGTGGCGATTGAAGTATCTTCGACGGCAAGCGGAGCGCACTTCATCACCATGTATAATGGGGAAGCAAACTATTATGCGGACAATGGCGACCAGCGCGTTGTTGTGCAAGACGGCGGCGAATTGTTCTTTAGCTACGTTGACGTTGACGGCGGTCAAGGTCTGACAAAGGCAACGACTTTGGAATTGACGATTTCCTATCTTACGGATTCTCAAATTACGGCAAAAGAAATCGGTTTGACGGTGGATAATGCGGTAACCGTTGCGAAAAACACGGACACGAACGCGTATACGCTTTCGAATACGAACGGTATGTTTACGGCATACTTCTCGGCTGAACAGGTCAACAAGTGGATTGCGGCAGGGTACGACGCGATTTCGATGAACGTTTCGTTCACGCCGAGCGCAACACTCACGAAGACCGTTTGCATGAACGGCGAAAACTTCAATACGATGAAGAATTTGTTGACGGATGAAACGGGCAACGTGGTTTGGACGCTGGTTTTGGCGGAAGATACTCCCATCAGCATTTGGGCGCAAAACGGCGACGACGTTTCGACGGGCGCATTTACGATTACTAACGCAACGTTGTTGACGCACGTAATGGGCGATACCGAATACGATGAAAACAACCACTGGAACGTTTGTACGCGCGAAGGCTGTAACTACGTAAGCAATTTGGGCGAGCATAGTTACGGCAGCTATGAAGGTGCGATTGGTGCAATCGATTACGGTTGTGCTACCTGCGGATACGTTCAATCGAGAACGGACGTTGAAAAGCCTACGGTCGACTTCACGGCAAATACTTATGGCGCAAGCGTATATAGTATGTATTTGGCAACGGATTATCCCACGCAAGTAAGTGCAACGGCAGATGCGTTAACGTACGGCTTATTTGAAGACGGCAGCGGTAGCGGCGGCGTGAAATCCACGAACCAAATTGTATTGCCTAAGATTAATTTTGCCGCAATTAAAACGGTAACGATTGGCGTTTTGTTTAATACGTTCTCTTGGGATCAACAATTTGGTTTGGATACGAATGCTTTGACAAATATTAGCGATGGCTGGGTAAATTGGGCAAGCTACAACGGCACCTTAACGTTTAGTTTGGTAGATGGCGAGCTTATTATGACCCTTTCCATTTGCAATAAGCAGCTTACGCAAACGATTACAGACGAAGATATTATAAACGGTAGAAAATCGGCAAGCTTCTTTGCACAATCGTATTACACAAATAGTACGGTTACGTTGTCTGATTTTGAGTTTGGCGGCGCAGTAGCCATTCCCGATGATGGTCGCTTTGCTGCTGGCTATGCAACGGTTACGGACGTTGAATACGATGCAAACGAAAATATTACGAGCCTCACCGTGAATATTCCTCATAACGTGGAATGGTCTAATAATTCGCCTGTACTTACGCAAAACTATTTGAATACTTTGTATGCGGCTGGTATTAGAAAGATTACGTTCAGCGTAGCATCTACAACGACAACCAATAACTTCATCGTTATTTACAACGGGGCGGCGGATTATAACGCGGTGGCTTCCACGTTCGAAATCGCTGAAAATGCAGGCGATTTGAAGTTCAGCTACGTAAACTTGAATAACGGCGGTTATACGGTAGAAACGACGTTGACAATCACGCTTTCCTATCAAATCGACCCTCAAATTATTGCAGACGAAATCGGTATGACGCTTGCAAGCGGTGTGAATATCACCAAAGACGCAGAGGGCATTTATACGCTTTCCAATATGAACGGCTATCAGAAGGGGGCTAGTTTCTCGGCAGAACAAGTCAACGCTTGGATTGCGGAAGGGTACACTTCGATTTCTATGCGCGTTTCCTTCACGGCAAGTGCTAATATTGATACGGCTGTTGCTTATAGCACGAGCACGAGCTATGTGACGGATTCTACGGGGAACGTAGTATGGACGTTCAACTTGCATACGGATGAAGCGATTGATTTCTGGGCACAGAAGAGCGGCGCGGTTTCGTCGGGTGCGTTTACGATTTCGGAAATTAAACTCAACCTCAGTCCTGCGGCAATTGCCAAAGAGATTGGTATGACACTCGCAAGCGGTGTGAATATCACCAAGGACGCAGAAGGCGTGTATACGCTTTCCAATATGAACGGTTATCAAGGCGGTGCGGCATTCTCCGCAGAACAAGTCAACGCTTGGATTGCGAAAGGCTATATTTCGATTTCGATGAACGTTTCGTTTACGTTGAGCTCTAGCATCGATACAGCGGTTGCTTATAGCGCAAGTACGGGTTATGTGACGGATTCTACGGGTAGCGCAACGTGGACGTTCACCTTGAAGACGGATGAAGCGATTGACTTCTGGGTGCAGAAGAGCGGTAACGTTTCGTCGGGTGCGTTTACGATTTCGGAAATCGCGCTTAAAAAGACCCCTCCTTATTCGGCTGGTTATGCAACGGTTTCGGGGGAAACGTATGACGCAAACGACCGTATTACGGGTATGACGGTGACCATTCCCGACGCTACGGAATGGTCGGGCAATGCGCCTTACTTTACGGCGGATTATTTGAATGCTTTGTACGCAGAAGGCGTTGAAAGCATTGAATTTACGGTAACGTCTACCACGGATGGATATAGCTTTATTACTTACTACAATAGCGTATTAGATTATGATCCTAGAGACGGATACTTGGTAACCCTTCTGGAAAACGGCGGTGCATTGAAAATCAGTTACGTAAACTTGAATTCGGGCAATACGGTAACGACAACGTTGACGATTGCAATTACCTATCACGTTAGTCCGCAAACGATAGCAGACGAAATCGGTTTGACGCTCGGCGACGGCGTTTCCATCACCAAGAATGCGGATAATTCGTATACACTTTCCAACGTGAACGGTATGAACAGTGCATATTTCTCAGCGGAACAGGTCAACAAATGGATTGCGGAAGGATATAACGCAATTTATATGATCGTTTCTTTCACGGCAGGGGATACGATTGATCAGACCGTTTGCTTGAATGGCGTTAGTCTTGACATAGGCAATTATAAAGGCTTGTCGACGGATGAAACGGGTGCGGCGGAATGGACGATCGAGCTGTTTGCGGATATGCCGATTCAGCTTTGGGCGCAGAAGAGCGGTGGCGCTTCGACGGGGGCGTTTACGATTTCTCAGGTTTCGTTGGCTTAAAAAAATCGGCTTTCGCAAAATAATAGCACAATGGCAGCACGGCGGTATTTAATGCCGCCGTGCATACAAACAATATAGGAGACTATATGAAAAAATTTATATCAACAATTCTTTCTGTTTTGATGATTTTTTCCTTTGTTGGCTGTAAAGGGGGCGAGGATTTTAGTTCATCGTCCGACAGCAGTATAGAGGAAACTGTTCAAAAAGAAATATCCATTCCAATGGTAACGGTGGATTTTTATAATCCTGAAAACAGAGTGGAAGTCAGCGAAACGGAGCCTTCTACTGTCGTAGACCAAAATGGGAGAACGCTTACGGATAAGGAATGGCTTCTCAATTCTAAATTTTCAAAAAGCTACATTCGTTCGTTGGGGGTAGGAACGTATACGTTTCAATACAGTTCCGCAAAAGAATTCGGTACGATTACCTTGGTAATCAAGGACGAGCAAAACCCTAATTACGTGTTCTATTTTGAAATGGACGAGTTGGTTGAATACGATTCCAAGCTGTTACTGCCAAAAATGGTAAAAAATCCTGATTCCTATCAGGATGATTGTACGGTTACGTATAAATTGTACAAGAATAACGACGGACAGAAAGAAGAGATAGCCTTTGTTGAATATAATGAAAGGGCGTTTACTGCGTTGGATTTAACGGGCTCGTATACTTGGCAAGCAACCGTATCCGACGGAGAGAACCTTTTTGAATACGAGCGTGCCTTTTCTCTTGAAAGCTACGAAACGTATAAAGCGCGCGTAATGCCGACGATGGTATTTAACGCGGAAACGAACAAGTATTGTCCGTACGACGGGGAATATATTACGCTGGATTCGATGCAGCTTGGTACGATGGATGACGACCAGTACGACTTTAATATTTCCAACGAAGAAATTTTGAAACAAATTTCCTTAGGAAACGATTGCGCAACGTTGACGTTTGAGAGCACGAACGGCGACTTTTTCGGCGTGCGCGAAAACGGGGCGACGGATACAGGGCTTTGGGTGACGAACGGTTGGAGCAGTTGGTTTTATTCAATTACGGCAGCGACGGACGGGGAAACCTTAACGTCCAACCTGGCTATCGTAAAAACGACGTTAGGGGACAATAGCTATCGCTACGTTGTAAAAGTACGCTTGGAAGAAGCGCATTTCTCTAATAACCAGCCTTTGCAAATGAAATTTACGTATAATTGCCGTCGAGTATGTCGTATGACGGTGGAATTTGGCTCTTGGGAGGTTGAAAACGCATGAAGAAAAAATGGTTAGTTGCCATGTTGTCAGGCATTGCGCTTTCGGCGGTGTTTGCCCTTCCCACGCTTGTAAATTCGAAAGCGGAAGAAAGCAGTGCTTCGATGAAAACGGAGTATGAATATAGATTATTAGGGGATACCTACACGGTGCAGGGAAATTTGATTTCCGCAACGGATCCCCAAGGGAATGCCATTCCCAACGACGTAGAAAGCGTTTATTTGAATTGGGCAAGCGGTTCTTATACCTTTACGTACAGCAAAAAAACGGTAAAAGTCAAGGTTTACGAAGAGATGCCAACGGATAACGTCACGTATTCCTTTGACATTCCGACTGAAGCTGTTGCTGGGGTGGAGCTTGATTTCCCGACAGCGATTATTTCCAGTGAAATTATCAGGGTGGACGGCGCGCCTATTTTGGATGATTATGCCTATCAGGTATCCATCTATAACGGAACGGAGCTGATGCAAACGTTTGACCCGAAGAAAGACGACCTTTCCTATACGTTTTTAACGAGTGGGGAATATACGCTTTCCTACGAATATACAAACTGTTTTGAACGTGCGGTATCTTTTGATTCAGTGGTTTCCGTACGTGACGAACGGATTATCAAGAGCAATATCCAAGAAAACGTCGGTTTATATTCCAAAATCTCAACAAACGATTTCTACGGCGAATATATCGGAACGAAGTATCCCGTCTCCGTAACGATTATGGACGAGATGGGCAAGAAAACGTCGATAACGACAGAATATACGTTTACAACGGCAGGGGAATACACCTTGGAGCTTGTTTGCGATTTCGATGGAAATCAACAAAGTAAGTCGATGGAAATAACGGTTGCGCCCGATTTAACCTCTTTTATTACGGAAACGGAAGGGGTTACGGATATTTCGGTTGCGGAAAAATTGTCCAATATGGCGCTTGCAGAAAACAATCTGCTTGTATTGTCGGTGAATAACAACGCTTCTTTCTATTATAACGGCGTTGTCAATTTGAATGCGTTCACAAAGAATGAACAGCTTGTCAGCATTTTCCCCAACGTCTTGAAGGACCATACGGGCGTATCGGAAATAACAGTCAGCCTGATTGACGTGTACGACGCTGCAAACGTTGTGAAAATTAAGTATGAAAGAAACAGCAACCGTGACGGCGCGGTGGCGGATTATGACAATGCTTTTGTCAGCGTTGCGTATGCTTCCGTTAGCTCTGCGGTTAAAAATTACAGCGGCATCAATAATAAGAGCGTTTCGTGGAGCTCGACTTTCTATAATTATTGGGCAAGCCCTGAATTTTCTCAAAGAAATGCGGCGAACGTTAATAATTTTTATTCGTTAAACTTTTCTTATGATATTGACGAAAACACCATTTACTCCTATTCAAACTATGGTTTTATAGGCGTGGAAGGGGAAGATAGAACGGGCGCAGGGCTGTATCCCATTCTGAATATGAATAGCAATTCCTTGTCGGAAAAATTCAAAGGCTTTAAGACGGGCGAGGTGTATTTAAAGGTAGAAGTGACGGGAAGCGGCGACGTAGCCATCTCTTCCATTGCAGGCAAAACGATAGCGAACGTGGATAAAAATGCCTATGAAACGAGCGATGGGATTTTGACGGGCGAAAACGACCTTTCCATCACGGGAGTCGTAGGGGTAAACTATCCTTTGCAATCTGCAATTTCGGGTAAATTTGTCAGCGAAGCTGCGGCTTGTACGCTGAAAGACCCTGACGGGGTTGTCGTGGAAACGTCGGACAATGGGTTTGTTCCTAAAAAAGCAGGAACGTACACGTTGACTTATACGGCGAAAAATGAATTTGGGGTGGACGTGGAAAAGAGCTTTACGCTTGAAGTAAAGGAAAATGCAGACCCCATTATGATTATGTATACTTTCCCTTCAGAAATCGACGCAGGCAGCTTGTACACAATCCGTAAGCCCGTTGTAACGGGCGGACACGGTACGGTTGCTTACGAGCTGTATCTGAACGGACAGAAAGTATCCGTCGGCGATAAGATAAAGGTCGGGCTGGATATGGAGCTTACAATCGACGCAATTGATTCATTGGGGCTTACCCAAAGAGAAACGTTTACAGCAAACATTAACACGGATATTATTGAAAGCGATATTCAATTCCCCAGAAGCGCAGTGTGCGGTGAAGAATTTGTTTTGCCGCAGGGCAAGATTTATTGTTACGGTACGCAAAGCTACGTAGATTATGAAATTTACGTTGACGGCAATAAGGTGGAAAACAGCATTGTTTTGCCTGATGAGCCTACGGTATTGTCCGTAGAATACAGAACGAAAACGCAAAGCGAAACGTTTGCCTTGAACGTCATTAAAAATACGTACGCGACGCCTCATGACCTTGTGGATTTTGAGGGCAGCGGTGAAATTACTTCGGCTGGCTTCTATTTGGACGTGCAAAAGGACAGTGAAGTGCGTTTTCCTTATCCTATGTCGTCTGAAGAGTTAGAAATTATCTTCTACGTTTTAGAAGATGAAATGAATTTTGGGGAAATGCACTTCTTCTTAACGGGCTTAGACGGAACGAAAGCAAACTTTACGATTTCCGATTTAGACACGGTGAAACCCAGATTATTGATAAACGGAAACGATACGGGGAAAATCGTGCCTCGTATGTTGAGCGTTGGTTCTAATACGATGCCCGAAGCATTCAAAGGGCAAAAATATTACTCGTTTACTATTTCCTATAACGACGTTTATAGGGGGATACTTGTCAGCGGTAAGCCGTTGGCAAGGATTGAAACGGATAGCAACGGTTTTGCATTTAACGGTTTTGGCGGCGTCTATTTGGATATTAGCGCAGGGGATATAGCAAATGGGGCGACAAGCGTTCGTTATTGCTTGAATACGGTCAGCAATCAAAAACTTGTTACGATTGCATTTGAAAACGGTGACGTAGTAGGCCCGAAACTTTCCTCTGATGATCTTGCGAAAAACAAAGTTGTAGAGTACGGAGAAGTGATTGACTTTTCTTCCTTGACGGCATACGACGTTTTAAGCGCAAACTCCACCGTGCGTTTGACTTTGATTACGCCCGATAATATTACGCTGTTTGAAAATCAAACGGCAAAGGACGTGGGCAAAGTTTGCTTTAAGCAATACGGAAATTATCGCTTGACAGTGGTGGCAAGAGACGGCAACGGACAAACGGATAGAAACGTATACACCTATACGGTGGAAGACGTGGAAACGCCCGTTTTAACCCTTGAAAAGACGGAAAATATCAGAGCGGAGCAAAACACAACCGTGACGTTATATAATGCAACGGCGAAAGACAATCATTCCGCTTGTACAATTCGAGTGGTTGTATATGCGCCAAACGGAGCAGTTTTCACTTTGGAAAACAAAGCGGAAATTAAGGATGTGCAGTTGCAGTTGACGATGGTTGGCGAATATAAAATTCGTTATTTTGCAGTAGATGAAAATGAAAATATTTCGTCGGCGTATTATACGATTGAGGTTGAATAATATGAAAAAAAGATTTTTCAGTTTTTTAATAACGATTGTATTATCCTTTGGGGCGTGTGCGGCGTGTACGCCTGATTCTTCCGATAGCGTAGACAG
>JAZQGK010000035.1:0-2547 GCA_045539975.1 Candidatus Scatosoma sp.
GCGATTTTTGTATCTTCTACTATAATCCTTCTTATTTACCGCCTAAGCGTAAGCAATCAAAAAAGGATATAAAAGCATATCAGCCGAACAGCGGGACGCGCTTAGCGTGGAGCTATGCGAATCAAAGGATTGACTGTGGTATCCTGATGATAGCTGGGGCATTTTTGCAAACGGCAAATATCAGCCCGATATGACTTGGGAAGAATTTTTTGATGCATACAGCGATGTAAAAAAGGTTTAAAGATATGAATGTAAAGCCGATTATTCACGTTCACTACATAAACGACGACTATAAATTATGGAATCCTCCACGTGAAGCTAACTTTGAAAAGTATTTATTGGCAACTCCCGGAAGAATTTTTGAAAGCTGCGGAGGATTTGATCCGTTGGACGTGCTTTCTGTTTCCTCTGACGAGATTGTTATTAGGTTGGATGAAAAAACAAAATCACTCCACCCCGGCGAAACTATTACTATGCACTATGAGTTGCCGGGACTAATCGCTGACGGCAGCGGATTTGAGTATTTCACCTTAACCGTCCACTGGCTTACAGAAGAGGAAGCGGAATCAGTCGTCGCCGAGCCGATGGGAAAACAAGGATAAAATGCACCATTTCCGCTTTAAGTAGTTCATTGTATCAACGAATGGGTTATTACACACGTTGAAAGAGGGTGCTGTTATCCGAACAAGTTAATTGGACTTGCTTGGAAACAACACCCATTTTTCTTAGAAAAACAATGGGATTGAGATAGTTTCTATATTACTGTGAAGAGTATAGAGATTAACTAAAATCCAATTTACATATAAAGGCGTCGACTGTTTCGATGCCTTTACACATAAATTAGTAGCTTATGTTATACAATCAACAACAAAGGGGATAAAAAATGAAATACTGTGTTACCGATTATGGCGTAAAAGTAAATTGTGATACACTTCAAACGAAAGCATTTCAACGGGTATTTGACTTATGTAAAGAGCAAGGCGGAACGGTGGTTGTACCCAAAGGAAAGTATTGCGTTGCGGCACTACGAATGTGGTCGAATACGACGTTGTATTTAGAAAGCGGCGCGGAGCTTTACGGCAGCGAGGATTGCGAGGATTACGAAGTGTTTCCGATTCCTGAAGGCGTGGAAATGCGTTCGGATATGGAGGTAATTTCCCAATATTACGGTACGCCTTGGGAAACTTATCGAAGAGCAATCCTTACAGCCTACGGTGAAAAAAATATTTCTATCATTGGCGAACCGAACTCTGTTATAGACGGGCGGAACTGCTATGATCCTAACGGCGAGGAAGGATATCGCGGTCCGCATATCATCTTTCTTTCTTGTTGCGAAAACGTATTATTTGAAGGGTACACGGCAAGACATAGCGGTAATTTTTTACACGAAGCCAACAATTGTAAAAACGTAACGATGCGAAGAGTTACTTGTCTTGGCGGTTCGGACGGTATCCATTTGCATTGCACGAAAAATACTTTGATTGAAGATTGCCTTTTTAAGACGGGGGACGATTGCATTGCAGGAATTAACGTAAAAGACTTGCTTGTTCGCCGTTGTATACTGAATACTTCTTGCAATCTTTTCCGTATTGGCGGAACAAATATTCACGTGAAAGATTGCTATGCATACGGCGAGGGGTACTATCCGCACAGAATGACGGTAGTAAAGGGTAAAAACGAAGAACTTCCACGCGAGCAGGGGCGCCATAATACGTTGTTTTTGGTGGATTATTTTGCGAATAAAAATTATCCGGAAAAGCCTTCCGATATCCATTTTGAAAACTGTGTATTTGAGAATATTCACAGCCCTTTGTATTATCGCGCGGATTCTAGCTTTATACAAAACGGCATATATTTAGGGGAATTTACACTGAAAAACGTTCGATTTACCGATTTGAAAGATCCGTCCGTCCCTATGGCAACAAAGGATAATCCCTTGAAAATTGTGATGGAAAACGTTTCGGTGCATTTTCAAGCTCCGCGTGAACAAAAGCCTCTGTTTACGGTTGAAGAAAACGCTTTTGTAAGTGTTATTCAAGAAGATTAAAAGCAATAAAACGGCTTGCGGGGTTCAAGTCAGTGATAGAAACCTTAAAGTTTCAGAATAGGTCATACAACACAAATAAAAACGCAGAAGAGAACACAAGAAATTGTGCCATTTTTGCGTTTTTTTATTATTTTTTGCGTTCGATTATTGCTTTTTAATCAAAGTTTTGTTATAATGTAAAAAAAAAGGAAAATGAAATAGAAAACGGTTGTCGGTATTTGTGTTATGCGCCGACAGCCATCATAGGTGATTGATATGAATGATAAAAAAATTTTAACCGTGCAGGATATTTCTTGTGTGGGGCAGTGCTCGCTTACTGTGGCTCTGCCGATTTTGTCGGCTTGCGGACATGAAACTTGCGTGTTGCCGTCCGCCGTATTATCTACGCATACGGCAGGTTTCAGCGGATTTACCTTCCGCGATTTAACGGACGATATGCCTCTTATTAAAAAACATTGGCAAAAAGAAGGTATCAAATTCGACGGTATCTATACGGGATA
>JAZQGK010000036.1:0-6570 GCA_045539975.1 Candidatus Scatosoma sp.
CATTTAATTGTCCTCCGATTTTGTTTTTTGTCGCAACTGCCAGGTCACGACTTTATTATACAAAATCGGAGTTTTTTTGTCTATTACTCACCGGTAAACCTCTACCGAACCACGCCACTATGGCGTGGTTTTACTATACAATAAAACAGGGCAATCCTTGGAAAGCCCTGCTTTGTGTATTTCTTATTTGACGATCGTGATTTCTTTGGGCGCGGTCACTTGCGTAGCTACGCTACCGTCTGCTTGTAACGTATGTTCCACAATAATTTTGCCGTATTTGGTGGGATATGCCGCTTTTACGTGTTTTAAACCGCTCAAATGAGGCTGAATTTTAAATTGCGTTTCCCCACTGCCTATCTGTTGGATACCGACCACCGTTTCATATAAATACGGGATTACGCCAGCCGACCAGCCGTGGCAAAGACTATGTCTAAAACCAAGGTAACAGAACGCGCCTTTATCGCCGTGCACGTCCTCTTTCCCTTCCACGGGCATCTCATCGATTCGAAAACAGTTTTGAATCCAATCGAGGTCAAAATCTTCCCAGAAAGACGTTGCACCGACAGACAACATGCCGCCGTAGTATTCCTTCATCATCGACAACGCCGTTTCGTATTCTCCATAAGACGCTACGCCCGTCAAAATGGGATAGGACATAAAGGTGGACAAACCTCTCGCACCGCCCTCCAATAAAATCTTTTTGTTGTTATCCGAAAGGTCGCCTGCCCAAACGCCAAGTCCTGCAATTTGCTTGTATTTCTTAACGCTTGCCGTCGAATTTTTTAAGCGGCGTAAAAGGTCTTCCGCAATCGCGGTGTCTTGCCCGAACTCTTGCAAGAAAGGAATAATTTTTTGCATGGTGACGCGCGCGAGATACACAACGCCCGTTGCGCTGTCCTCTTTTTTCTCGATTGGTTGACCGTCTACGTAGTTAGTAGGCCAGTCCACGAAATTCCAATCCATGGAAATCTTGCCCTCTTCCGTTACGTAATCGGAGAAGAATTTAATCAAATCGTTCGTATAGGGCAGATATTCTTTAAATGCATTTTTATCGCCGTTGAGTTTGTATTCATCTGCCAAAATCGTCAGCCACCATAAGGAGTAAGACGCGATATTATTCATCCATTGCGGCAATGGGGTTTGGTCCTTGACAAACCGCAACGAATTAAGCGTTTCGGGCACGTCGCCGAATAGGCATTGTGCCGCGCGCATTTCGGGATATAAGTCCCCTATCCATACCAAACGGTCACGCTTGATGCCGTCCCAGAAATAGCCGTTCTGCAAACAAAGCCGAATGGTATATGCAGCCGTATCAAAGATATCGTTCACTAACGCATCGTCGCAATCAAACGAACCGAGTTGTTCACGTTCGTCCGTATCCACTGCCGCCACAACCGTTTTTAAGGAAATTTCGGCATCCTCCGCAAGAGTGTCTATTCGCAAAAAGCGGAAACCCGTTTGCGCAAAATGCATATCCGAGTAGTTTTGCAATGCCACGGAAAAATCGCGTAAAGAATGGTCGTTTGTTCCCAAACCGTAATCAGAACCAAGTTCCGAGCAGGTTTCCCCAACCGATTCACCAAAGCGCAAACGCACGGATTTTGTTCCGCTCGCTTCATACGTTAAAATGCGAGCTCCGCCCGAAAGTTCTTTGCCAAAATCGAGAATAACGCAAGCCTTGCCGCGCAACACCGCGCAATCCGTTTCAGACAACCCGATTTGCAACGGTTTTTTATTTAACAGCGCTTCGCTGTTTTCTAAATTTTCGCTATGTACAATCCGCGTCGCATTTACATATTTCATAATTCACTCCTCTTCTTGCTCCCATTTTGCTTGTCGCAAGCTATACGTTTATTATAACACGCCCCTCGCAAAATGGCAAGAGTTTTTTATATTAAAATTACCCGAGCGGTTTATACCGCTCAGGCAATCCTTATTCTTCTCTTTATTGTATCAGTCACCGAAGCAAACACCCATTGCTTTTGCCATGGTAACCAACTCACCGTTCGGGTCTACGTTTTTGGTCTTTTGACCGATTACGTCTTCCAAGGAAACGGCTACAATTTCATCGCCCTGCAACGCAACCATTTTTCCAAAACCGCCCTTCATGCAAAGGTCTACCGCGGCATAACCGTAACGGGAAGAAAGCACTCTGTCATGTGCCGTCGGCGTACCGCCACGCTGAATGTGGCCGAGCGTCGTTGCTCTTGCTTCCGAGCCCGTAAGCTTTTCAAGCTGATCGGCAACCACTGCGCCAACACCGCCCAAACGAATGGAGTCTGCACTGTCTTCGATAACCTTCAAAACCACTTGCTTGCCGTCTAAGGATTTTGCGCCTTCGGAAACAGCCACGATAGAAAATTCTTTGCCCTTTGCCTTGTCTGCCTTGATTTTTTCAGCCACCTTGTGGATATCGTAGGGAATTTCGGGGAGCAAAATTGCGTCTGCCGCGCCTGCGATACCTGCATGCAACGTCATCCAGCCAGCACCGCGACCCATGATTTCTACAACCATGATTCTGTGATGCGACATACCCGTAGTGCGAACTCTGTCAAGCCCGTCGGTGGCTACGCTGATTGCCGTATCAAAACCGAACGTATAGTCGGTATTTGCCAAGTCGTTATCAATCGTTTTGGGAATGGCGATAACGTTGACGCCCTTTCTCGAAAAGTCTCTTGCGGAAGTAAGCGTGCCGTCGCCGCCCAAGATAAACAAGGCGTCGATACCCTCTTCTTTCAAATGTTCTACTGCGACGTCGGAAACGTCCTCATATGTGAGTTTACCATTTGCATCGCGCACAAAATCGCCGTTTGCGTCTTTGATGGGGTATTGGAAAAGATTATCCTTGTTAGAGCTGTACAAAATCGTACCGCCTCTCGTGATAATTTCTTCCACGTCTTCCAAACCAAGTTTAATAAAATCGCCATGGTAAAGACCGTGGTATCCGTGACGAATCCCCACGACCTCCAAGCCGTATTTCATAATTGCCGTTTTTACGACGGCACGAATTACCGGGTTCAAACCGGGGCAATCCCCACCGCCCGTCATAATTGCAATCTTTTGTACCTTCTTCATTTCTCAATATTCCTCTCTTTTCTCTTATCAACAAATAAGCCGGCATTGTTTTACGCCGGGCCATATCCGCCTGTCCAGTACGCTATAATGACTTTTTATACCATTTTTTTAAGGCGTTTATCCATAATATTATATCTTAGTCAAATTCAAATGTCAACTATTACAACCCGACTTATTACATATTTCCATTAAACTTTTTTACAAAATGTACACTTGTTCATCTCTTCACTATATAAATTCTTGAACAAAAAGAAACAAGCACTTTTCCCCATGAGATAAGTGCTTGTTTTATCAAAATAAATCATTTTCGTCGTTATAATTCGACAACTTTCTTGTCCTTACGGCTTTCTTCTGCCGCATAAACAAGGAAATGGCTTGCAACCGAATCTGCCAACAGCGTAATAGACGGCGAGTTGCAATCCCCGTTTAAATAACGAACAAGATCGTGCATAATTCCGTAATCGCCGCCGCAGTGACCGCCAAACTCGGCATTGTTTATCACCTCATTAGACACGTCAATCACTTCTTCCGCGTATTTGACGCTCTCTTTTTTATAAGTGCGATAAACAAACTTATTTTCTTCTAATTTACCTTCCACTTCGCCTTCTGTACCGACGATATGTATATATCTTGCCGGCATTATCGTGCCGCAGGAAAGAGTAAACGAAGCCACGCTGCCGTCTGCGAAATCCACCAAAATATTCTGCCGATCCATAACGTCGCCGCCACAAGAATATACACACTTGCCATAGTTGCTTTGGCGCAAAAACGCTTCTTTTTCTTCCAACGTAATTTCGTCGTAAGGTTTATCCAAAGCGTCCCATACCAAGAACGGCATCGTATTGTTTTTATAATACATATTCACCGCGCTGTACTGGCAGGTTTCTCTACGCGGACAATCAAAGCAGTTTTCCGTTGCGTCTTGCGGTTTGTTCGCCTCGATAAAATGGCTGCGATGTCCAAAGCAGGACACGTTTTTCGCCTCGGCGCCGTTTAACCACACAATCAAATCCATGTCATGGCAACATTTTGCCAGTAAAATAGGACTGCCGCATTCCGATTCCTTATTCCACTTCCCCCTCACGTAACTGGTAAGATAGTGCGGAATCCACACGTGCTCGTTCATTTCCATGGATACAACTTTACCCAGCTTGCCTGTCTGCAACAAGCGTTTAATTGCCTTGTAAAAAGGGCTGTACCGCAATACGTGGCATACAAACACAAGACACCCATTTTCTTTGGCTGCCTTTTGAATATCAATAAGCTCCTCACGTTTGGACACAATCGGCTTTTCCATGAGCATATTGTGCTTGGATTGTAAGATTTCCATCGCCGTTTGATAATGAACTTGGTCCATCGTCGCATTTACGACAACGTCTACCTCTAATCCCGACGATAGAAATTCTTTATACGTGGAAAAAACTTGACGGTCTGTCAAACCATATCTTGTCTTTGCAAGCTCTAACTTGTATGCGTTGCAGTCCACAACGGCCACCACTTCCACCTCTTGCGGTTCTTCCAAAGAATAATCCGCATAAACTTGGCCGCGGTTTCCATAACCGACAACGGCTATTTTGATTTTTTTCATATAAGTGCTCTCTTTTTTTTGCATTCTGGGAAAGCCGAGCCTTTTATTCGGCTTTCCCTTCCTGCACTATCGTTTTAGTTTTCTTTTTTCTTACAAAGTACAGCCACAGCTACAACGATTGCCATCATGCTGCATGCAACGCCGCTTACCACACTGGAACAACCTTTCTTGCCGGGTTTCTCTTCGTCGGAAGCTGAGCCGGAAGATACGCTTTCGCTACTGCTGGTGCTGCCGGTATTATCCTTTTGAGGAACTTCTGCAAGCGCTGCTTCAAACGCCGCAACCGCTGCGCTGATTTCTTCTTCCGTAGCCGCGTTTTCAATCGCCGCCTTTACCGTTGCGTACAAGCCGTTAATCGTCGCGATTGCATCTTCTTCATACAAATCAAAGTCAATTGCTTTCTTCAATGCGTCAACCGTTGCGTTTGCTTCGGCTTGCACTGCAGCCAAGGCTTCCGCTTCGATTTCCGCTTTCGTCTTGAGCGCATCAACCGCCGCCTTTGCATTCGATACGATTTCTTCTACCGCAGCTTGCGCCGTTGCGTTTGCAATCGCCACTTTCGCCGCTTCGATAATCGCCGCTTTTTCAGCCGCTTGTTCGTCCAAGTACGCTACGTCTGCCTTATAGCCTTCTACGTCCGCAAGAGCTGCCGATACGATTGTTTCTTTCGTCACAAGCTCGTCAATCGCTGCTTTTGCCTCTGCCACAATCGCCGTGAGCTCTTCCAAGGTCGTAGCAGCTGCTACCTTTTCCTTGCCTGCAAGAATCGCGTCCGCGCGGATTTGCGACTGTTCGTCCAAGTACGCTACGTCTGCCTTGTACGTTTCCATCGCTTCGATTGCCGCCGCCTTGTCGCTTGCCAATTCTTCATCTGCATACTGCGCAGCCGTCTTCAATGCGTCGATTGCGAGTTTTGTTTCGGCTACGATTGCATCTACCGACGCTTTATCCAAGCCTTGCATATTTGCCTTTGCACGAGAGATAATCGAAAGTCTCTGCGATTCTTCCGCGTCACGGAACATTCCTGCTTTATAATCAGCAAGGGCTTCTGCTGCGTATTCTGCATACGTGCCGTAGCCGTTTGCCGTCTTATAAAGAGTAATTTCGTCCTCTACTTCGTACATGATATAAACAGGGTTGCTATTTACCACGTACAAATCGGTCATTGCGCGCGTAGGGAATTTCGCACCTGCGGGAATCGTGATGGATACGAGTTCTTCTTCCGTTGCGAAAATCTGGAAAGCATAATAACCTACGCCGTTTTCACCTAAGTTGAACAAGCCGTAATAGCCTACTTTACCCGTTTCACCGTTCACCAACATCAAATCGCTGAACTTGTTATCAAAGTAATAGTTCTGGTTAATATCCAACTGTGTTCCGTCGCCCAAGTAATCGTCGCCGACAAAGGAAATCCCCAAGTAACCGCACGTACCGTCGTGGCCTTGTACGTATTTCACATTTTCAATCTGCACCTTTGCCGTTGATTCGATGCCGTATGCTTTCGTACCCAAAACGGACACGTAATCGCAGCCTGCACGATATACTTCTTCGCTCGTATGCGTCAAGTAACCGTAACCGGGAACAATCGCGCCTTCCAACACGGTTACCGCCATATCCGCGCAAATACCTGCTTCGGTTGCAATCTTCATGTTTTCTTCACCCATTGCAAGATGGAACAAGAAAACGTTATCGGGTTCGCCCGTGTTCAATTCATAATTATTGTCATAGCAAGCCGTGCAGCCCCACTGCGCCAACGTCTTGTCACCGACCAAGATATGGTCGAAGAAGCCAAGCTTATTCAAAAGCTCTGAAAGGTTGCCATCGTAAGACTTTTCACCTGCGTCGGCATTCGTCCAGTCTGCATTGCTCAACGTAATCTTTAACGTGAAGTTGCCGTTGCCGTACCA
>JAZQGK010000037.1:0-2776 GCA_045539975.1 Candidatus Scatosoma sp.
CGTTTTTTCACCCTTCGCATTATTTTTCTCAATCACCGACGCCATCAATTCTGCAATTTCTTCCATCATATCCGCTTCGGTTTGCATAACTCTTACAGGAATTTTGCTGTTTTTAACAAAATCTTCCGAAGAACAATAATAAGTATTTATCATAATGACACCTCTGCTTTTTTCATTATTTTTCCTTCAATAATCGTTTGTTCTACCCTTAAGTCTTGATTTAAAACACAGAAATCTGCGCATTTTCCAACCTCGATCGAACCAATATCTTTGTCTGCTTTCACAATCTTCGCAGGAGTAAGACTAACCGTCTTTACCGCTTCCACAAGGGGAACACCCCCGTCAAATACAATGTTTCTCAACATTTGCGAAATGGGCTGTATGCTACCTGCATACGTCTTTCCATCCGCCAAAACGGCAACCCCGTCCGCCACCTTAAACTGTTGCGAAGTCGGATCATCTTTCTTCCCTAAACTGTATAACGTTCCGTCCGCTTTCATCCCCCCTGCACGCAAACAATCGGAGATCAAACACATACCGTCTGCGCCTTTACACTTATAAATCATTTTCAAGAGTTCGGGCGTGATGTGATGATTATCCGCAATGACTTCAGCAGTTAAATTATCGTCAATCAATCCATATTCGCGAAGCCCTACATAACGCTTGTTATTTTTCATAACGACCATGCTCATCGCACAGTAAATATGCGTAAGATTACTTGCCCCTGCCTGGACAACGGGTAAGAGTTCGGGTAAAATCGCATTGTCGTGCCCCATGGAGACAACGACCCCCTTTTCAACAAGCTTTTTCGTCAACTCTACACTGCCTTCAAGCTCGGGAGAAATCGTAATTTGACGAATAACGTCAGCGTTGTCAAGAATATATCCGTAATCATCTTCCGCGGGCACCTTCAAATATGCAGGCGCATGCGCGCCTTTGTTTTGAAAAGACAAATACGGTCCCTCTAAATGCACCCCCAAAAGCTTTGCGCGGTCGCCTTTTTTACAAACCACTTCACGTGCAACCGCGATGGTCTTTTCAATCGTTTCTTGCGGTGCAGTTACCGTTGACGCAACTGCGGACGTAATACCGTTGTCGCTGTGAAAACGCAAAATGTTTTCAAAGGCTTCCACCGTATTATCCATATAATCATAACCGTAGCCGCCGTGATTGTGAATATCGACAAACCCAGGCGCGAGATATTTACCCGAAAGATCCAACACTTCATCATCGCACAAATCGTCTCCAATTTGTGAGATCCGACCATTTTGCACAAGAACATTCGCTTTAATAATTTCGTCCTTCAATATGACTGATGCATTTTTAATAAGCATATAATCACCCCTATTCTCATTCTCACAAAATTATTATATCATAGCTTTTTTCGCTTGTATTTAATATATCCCAATCACAAATTTAACATTTTTTTACTTTACACGCCTAAATAATTGTCAAATAATGTTTTTTATGTTATACTATACCCACAATAAAACACTGCGGAGTTTATTATGGTTAATAATAAATATCGGATTTCCTACAACAATCTCTTCATGTCAAACCCAAAACGTTGTAGAAATTATTTTTTAATTCAAGCAGGCGAATCCCTTTGCGCAAAAGATACGATTATCCCCGTCCATCAACAAAACTATTTCGAAATTACATACGTTGTTAGCGGAAAGGGAATTTCTTATACGAACGACATCCCCGTAGAAATCGGCAAGAATGATTGCTTTCTCTCTTTTCCAAACGAAACCCACAAAATCGTTTCCGACGCACAAGACCCCTTACGTTTTTTCTTTTTGGCTTTTTACGCGAAGCCAAAAACGCAAGGAACCACGCTTATCAACTATTTAATGCAGACCTGCCAAGATACAAACAACCGAAAATATCACATGGAGAGCCTTCATCCTTTGTGTTCGAGCATTCTACAGGAACTACGCAATGAAGATATTTACTCTCCACGAGTGCTTGCTATTCTGTTGGAGCATATCTTAATCGAGTGTTCCCGAAAAATTTCCAAAAAGACAAAAAGCGAGCCTCAGTCCATACCAACGGACGCGGCTATTTTGACACACGACATTATTACGTATATCGATCAAAACATTTTTAAAATTAAAAAACTTAGCGATTTGGAAAACGTATTCTTTTACAACGTCAACAATCTTTCCAAGCATTTTCATTCACAAATGGGCATTCCGTTAAACAAATACTTTATCAGCAAAAAAATGGAAGCGGCGTTACGCTTGTTACAAGCGGGTGAAAGTGTCACGGAAGTAAGCGACAAGCTGCAATATTCTTCCATACACGCTTTTTCAAGAGCGTATAAGAACTATTTCAACGAGTCACCGTCCAGCTCCAAACCATAAGTTATATTCTACTCAACGAATAACTATAAACAGCTTACTATTTAATGGGAGTGTACCACGACACCTTGACTATATGACTATACGAGCGCGCGCCCGCGGCGCCTAGGTTTTGATGTTGTCGCTTTTTTTCGACCGATTTACCGACTTAAAGACCGAATAATTATCCCCCCCCCGTAGAACGGGGGGGGTATTTCAGTTTCGGGCATAGCCCTAATACTACTGGCCGCGCACAAGTGCGCTAAAGATTGGCCTGCCAGCCATGCAAAGAACACTTGCTACCCGTTAACGGGGCGTGTTGCTCTTCGTCCGTCCTCGCATTTTGCCGCATCAAGCCTTTTCTCCGCCCCTCGTCGGTCGGCTACTTTGTAGCCTCCTCTCCGCCCCTCGTCGCTCGGCTACTTTGCAGCCTC
>JAZQGK010000038.1:0-20002 GCA_045539975.1 Candidatus Scatosoma sp.
GGTTCGTATTCGTAAAAAGTATCCATGATGTCTCCTTATCAAATTTACAAAAACAGAGCAGTTTTGTGCTACCATTTCGTTTATAGCTATGATATAATAAAATTGTAAAAATGTCAAGGAGAAATTAAAAAAAATGGATAAATTAATTAGCGTGGTGTTAGTTGGAGCAGGGAATCGCGCCAATGTATACGCTTCTGTTTCTTTAGAATATCCTGAAAAAATGAAAGTTGTGGGGATTGTCGACCCTGATCCCGTACGTAGGGATTTAATGCGTGAACGGTATAACGTTGCGTTAGAAAACTGTTTTGAAGACGTATCGGAATTTGTAAAGAGAGATAAATTTGCCGACGCCGTCATCAACGGTACGATGGACCATTTACACGTGCCTACGTCCATTCCTATTTTGGAAAAGGGTTACGACATGCTATTGGAAAAGCCTTTTGCCGTAAACGAACGGGAAATGAACGAGCTTGTCGCAGTAGCAAGAAAGTACGGAAATAAAGTGGTAATCGGGCACGTATTGCGTTATACGGATTTTTATCAAGCGATTAAAAATCACATCTTGAAAGGGGATATCGGTAAAATCATCTCTATTGAAACGTGCGAACACGTAAGCTATCATCATATGGCGGCGTCTTACGTTCGTGGGAAGTGGAGTTCGGAAAAGGTTTGTTTTGCACCGATGCTGTTAGCAAAGTCCTGCCACGATATGGATATTTTATTATGGATGATGAAAGAGACCGAGCCTTCGCAAATCGTTAGTTTCGGTTCGGATTTCCAATTTGGGCCTGAAAGAAAGCCCGAGGGGGCAGGCAATAGATGTATGCAAGATTGCCCTTACGTGGAAGATTGTATCTTTTCCGCAAAGTCGAACTATCTTGCGTATCCCAGATGGGGACAGTACGTTTGGAAATGTTTGGAGGCCAATAAGAATTTGACGCCCGAACAGCAGGCTGAGTCTTTGAAAACGGATAACCGCTACGGTAGATGCGTATGGGATTTTGAAAGAGACGGCAACGTAGATCATCAAGCAGTGATGTTCAATTTCAAGAACGGCGCAACGGGTACGTTTAGTATGGTAGGCGGTTGTGCGAAACCTGAAAGAAATATCCACATTGTTGGTACGCTTGGCGAAATCAAGGGCACGTTTGACGATTCTCGCTACGTTGTTAGAAAAATGTCGCCTTCAACATCGTCTATCGGTTATACGGAAACGGTATATGATTTGAATGTAAAGGGCGATATGATTGGCGCGGCAGGTGGACACGGCGGTGGTGACCAGAAATTGGTACACGATTTCTTGGATTATTTGAATGGACATGCGCCGTCCGTTTCTTGTGCAACTTTAGAAGATTCGGTAATCAGTCACAGAGCGGTGTTCAAAGCAATGCAATCGAAATATAATGGTGAAATTGTAAAAATATAAAATTCCTGTTAAAAAAAGGAAATGATATTACCTATAGATTTTTGGTTTTGGCATTGATTTTAAGATGAATTTGGGTTATAGTTGTTGCATGAAAATATCAAATATTCATGCTGTGACCGATAATAGAGCGAAGTAAACAAATTTTCAAGGAGGAAAAAGGATGAAAAAAAGATTGTTTACAAGTGTTTTAAGTGTTTTATTACTTATTGTTTTATCTGTATTTGGATTTGCAGGGTGTAATCCAACTGAGAAAAAAACGATATCCCTGAATGAGACGGCGAAAGAGCTTGTCGTGGGAGAAAGCTTTACCTTGACGGCAACGACGACTCCTGCGGATGCGGAAGTAATTTGGTCGACGTCCGATGAGACGATTGCGACCGTGGAAGACGGTACAGTGACAGCTGTCAGCGTAGGTACAGCAATCGTAACGGCAAAAAATAATACTGCTACGGCAACTTGTGAAATTACCGTAAAAGCGGCTCCAGTTGTAGAAACGAAAGAATATACCGTCGTATTTAAAAACGGCGCAACGGAATTAAAATCGGTGGAAGTAGCGGAAGGTGCTGCGGTAACTTATAGCGGTCCGATTCCTTCCAAAGCGGCAACCGAACAATATGAATACACGTTTAGCGGTTGGTCGGAGACCGAAGGCGGCGAAACGGTCGATCTTGCGACGGTGACCTTGACGGAAGACAAAACTTTCTTTGCCGTATTTACCGAGGGCGTACGCAGTTACGTTGTAACTTGGAACGTGGATGGCACGACGACGGAAGAAACTCTTGCTTACGGTACGGCTCCCGAATACAAGGGCACGACGCCCACCAAGCCCACGGTAGGCAATACTAGCTATACCTTCTTGGGGTGGTCGGCAACTCTTGCCGGTGAAGTTTTGGAAACGTTGCCTATGGTAACGGGCAACGCAACCTATTATGCAGTATTCGAAGAAGTGACGGCTGCGACGAAATTCTCCGTGACTTGGAAGAATGGCGACACCGTACTGAAAACGGATGAAGAAATAGAATATGATACCATACCCACATACGTAGGCGAAACGCCCGTGAAAGAATCCACCACGGAAAGCGATTTTGTTTTCGTTGGTTGGTCGGCAAGCGCAGACGGCGCGAAATTAGACGTATTGCCCAAAGTAACGGCAGACGCTACTTATTATGCTGTATTTGAAGAAACAGCACGTAAATATACGATTACTTGGGTGATTGAAGGTGTAGAAAGTACTACACAATGCGACTACGGCAGCGTACCTGCATACGACGGCACGCCTGTAAAAGCAGATTCGGAAATCTGCTCGTTCAAGTTTATCGGTTGGGCTTTGACTGAAGACGGTGCGGCGGAAGAAACGCTTCCTACCGTTGTAGGTGAGGCTACGTATTATGCGGTATTCGAAGTAGACGAAGTCTTCGAATCTCCTAAATTCTTGGGCGGCGCAATACAATATTCTGCAAATTCGCAGGAACTCTTCTATCCCGAAGGCTTACTTGGCGAGGACGTTACGATTTTGAAGGCAGTTTGGAAGAAGACGCCTTTGGACAGAGTAACCGTTTACGAAAACGGCGCTTGGGCGCATGAATTGATTACTTTGACGGAAGAAGAATGGAAGGGCAACTTTGTCGGGCTTCGTGCTTTGGAATTGGAACTTTCCGATGGCAGCAAATATAGCGTAGATATGCAAGTTTACGCAGGTATCATTGACGAATTTGCAGACTTCCCGAAATTCTTCAATAACGAGGCTGTTCCCAACGAAGCCGAAAATGCGGCGGATGTCCCTATGGCTGCTCCCGATACCTATGGTTATTATATTGTAACGAAGGATTTGGGTGCATACGCCTTTGATAAAGAGAAGAATACGTTTGTCTATGAAGACGAATTGGCATTCGAACAGACGGAGGCGACCAACTATCAAAAGACGAACGGCTTTAACGGCGTTCTCGACGGTCAGGGTCATACCTTGAAATTCAAGTTGACGAAAGGCGGTTTGGTTGGCCTTGTACTCGGCAACGCAGTCATTAAGAATTTGGGCGTTATGTACGAGGACGCTACGACGACCTATTACGGTGTATTCGGTTACATCACGAACGGTAATCCTGAAATTAGAAACTGCTACATCGAAAGAACGAACAACCATTATCAACCTTGGTCGGTATTCGGCATTATGTCCAGACCGAATGCAAAACTGATTTTGCACAACACGGTTGTTTACGGTTACAATGTTTCTAATGATTGCGCGAAGAATAGCAATATGTGGATAAATGAAACGTCCACCGACGCGTACGTTATCCACGCACGTAAAAATGCAATGGATTGGGTGAACGTTCAAAACTTCACGAAAGTATTCACGGATGCGGTAGAAAATGGTTCTAGAGAAGTGCTTTTGTCTGAAATTGAAGGCGCAAGCGGATTCGACGACAACTACTGGTACAAGGAAAACGGCAAGCTGATTTGGAAGGGTTTTGAACTGGTAAACGTTACCTGGGTAAAGGGTGAAGAAACGACGGTCGAAACGGCGACCAAGGACGGTTGGATCTTTTACACGCAACAGCTTCCTGAAGATATCTTCTCGGCAACGGAAACGGTGAACTATTACTGGTCCACGAGCGAGGACGGCGAAGCGGTTAAATTCAGCGACAGATTCCAAGTGAAAGAAAGCGTTACCTATTATATGGTAGAAAAGAGAGAAATCTGTTACTATACGGTAACCTGGGTTATTGACGGCGTGGAAACGACGGAAGAGTACGAGTATAATGCAACGCTTGCGCCCACTGCGCCTGAAAAAGCGGAAGACAGCTACTACACCTATCAGTTTAAGGGCTGGTCGCTTAGTGAAGGCGGTGAAATTGTAGAACTTGGCGCGGTAACGGCAGAGGGTATTACCTATTATGCGGTATTTGAAGCGACGGCGAAAATCGTTGTAGTAGAAGTTACGGAAGCGCTCTTGTATTCGAGCGCAGACGATCAACTCTTCTTGCCTGAAGAATTGCAAATTACGGTAGACGACACGGTAAAAATTGAAAGTCTTGACGGCGCGATTACCTATTATGCAAACGGCGCATGGGCAAACAATTTCGACTTGACGGCAGAACAAACGAATGCAAATGCTATCGGTTCGTTCGACGTTGTTATTACAAAGGGTACGGACGTGTATAAAGCAACGGTAAAATCGTACGCGGGTGTTATCGACGAACTTAGCGACTTCCCTGCATTCTTCAATAACGATCCGAGCGCAACGCATACGAAAACCTATGGTTACTACATCGTAACGAAGAATTTGGGGACGGGCGCAGAGGAATTGACCTTCACGCAATCGACGACGACCGATTATAAGGCGGACTGCGGTTTCAACGGCATTTTGGACGGCGCAGGCCATACGCTTAAATTCAAGCTTATGAAGGGCGGCTTGGTCGGCTGGTTTATCGGTAACGGAACGATTAAAAACTTGAGCGTGATCTACGCAGATGAATCAGCGGAGCAATATGGTGTATTCGGTTATATGACGAACGGCGCTCCCGTAATCGAAAATTGCTACATCGAAAGAACGAACAATAAATATCAAAAGTGGTCGGTATTCGGTATTATGTCTAGACCGAATGCAAAATTGACCCTTCATAACACGGTTGTATACGGTTATAATGTCTCGAATGAATGTACGATGAACAGCAATATGTGGATTAGCGCAAGCTCCACGAACGCTTACCTTATCCATGCGCGTGCTAATGCGACGGGATGGGTGAACGTACAGAATTTCACGAAGGTATTTAACGACGGCATCGAAAACGGAGCAAGAGAAGTGGCACTTTCCGAAATTGTGGATGCAAGCGGATTCAACGCTTGTTGGAGTAAAGAAAACAGTGTTCTTACGTGGAAAGGCGCTGAGAATAAGGCATTTTCTTCGGTTATTAAGGTGAATGCATAAAATAAAATTTTAGTAACGGCATACGATTCGGCTATATCTTCCTGTATAGTCGAACCGTAGCTCGTTAATGGAAAGGAAAATTATGAAGAATCAATACGAAAAAATTAAAATTGAAATTTATATGTTTCAAGATATGGATATCGTGACGTTTTCATCTTCCGGCGAAGTAGACGGGGACGAAACGAAGTATCCTATTCCAGATGGTTGGGCTGAATGAGGTGTGCTATGAGGAAAAAAATTAAAAATATATTACTTAGTATATTGACCTGCGGTATACTTTCCGCAGCAACCGCTGGGGTGACGCTTGGCGTTTCCGCAATGGCGGATTCCGCTCGCGTAAAACCCACTGGTACAAATACCAACGCTTTAACGCAGGAAATTAAAGATTCTGATTTGGAAACCTTTAAGGTATACGGCGCGTCCATTCGTACGAAGGGAGACATCGGTTTTAGATTCCTTTCGACGATTGAGAGCAGCGATTTGGAAATGATCCCCAACACGGCTGAATTTGGTACGATTCTGCTTCCGTTTAACAAGCTTGGAGAACGAGAATTGACCGTAGATACCGAAAAGGCGCTGGTTGCGGCGGCACAAGTAGACACGGCTTCGGAAGACGTTCCCGAGGGCGGTTTAGGCTACTACATAACCTTGATGGGGGAAACGCTTGAAAATGCATTCCCTGAAGATTTATACGGTACCGTTCTCGCGGCGCGCGCGTACGTTAAATATACGTATGAAGCGAATGGTCAGACGATTACTGATTACGCATATTCGCAAGAGACCATTTTCCGTTCCATGGCATATATCTCTTCGTGTGAGTTGACAACACTTGAAGGGGAGGGTAAAGACGTTTCCATTTCAGACTACGATTACTTAAACGGAATCATTTCCAAAGCAACCGAAGACGCTGTTTTGGATCTTTCCGCAACCGAAATCAAAACGGGTGGAATTGCAACGGTAGACCTTATCGGCGCGGCGGATAGCAAAAACGATTTTAGTTACAAGCTCTCTTCAAGCAACGAAAACGTTGCAACTATCAACGAAAACGGCGAAATCGTAGGCGTTAGCGGCGGTGTTGCTACCATTACCGCAAACATCGGTACGACGGAATTCTCTGCGGATATTACCGTTCTCGGTCGGAAAAATCCTATCGAATTGACCGACGTTAACGTATTGTATTCGACGCAGGATGGGCAAATTTTCTTGCCTAATAATCTGTTGGATGACGAAGATGAAACAATCGTTTCCGCAGTTGGCACGCAGGACGGAGTGGACTACTTTGCGAATCAGTGGAACGCACTCGCTTTGACGGAGACGGAGATTAATGAAAACGCCGTTAGAGCAACGTGGATTACGCTCGAAACGTCGGAAGGGGATTGCTTCATCGTAAAAGCACTTTCCTATGCAGGCGTCATCGACGAGCTTTCCGACTTCCCTGCATTCTTCAACAATCAAGATACGGATGCGGGAATTGCGCCTAACGTTTACGGTTACTATATCGTAACGAAGAGCTTGGGCGACGGCACGGAAGAGCTTACCTTCACGCAAACGAAAAACACGGACTTCTCAAGAACAAACGGCTTCAACGGCGTGCTTGACGGTCAAGGCTATACCTTGAAATTCAAGCTGATGAAAGGCGGTTTGGTAGGTATGATTCTTGGTAATGCGGTTATTAAGAATTTGTCGGTGATTTATTCAGATGAAAGCTATGTGTCGCAAAATGAAGGCGGTAACGGTGTCTTTGGTTATATGACCAATGGCAGCCCTGAAATTAGAAATTGCTACATTGAAAGAACGAACAATAACTATCAACGCGCTTCGGTTTTCGGGCTTATGGGTAAACCCAATGCTAAGCTGATTTTGCATAATACGCTTGTGTATGGATTCAACTGTAATCATGATGCTACGTGGTGGGATAATGCTTGGATTAGCTCGGCATCGACGAATGCGTATTTGATTTGCGGACGTTCGGGCGCAGCTGGATTTGGTATGTCGACGAACTTTACGAAGGTTTATACGGATGGTTCGGGGCAGCCTTATGATACGAATGGCGGTAAAATTTGCGTGCCCATGACGGACGTTAAGGACGCAAGCGGCTTTGACGACAGCTACTGGAGTAAGGAAAACGATAAGATCACCTGGAAAGGTGCGGACGATATGACCGTTTCCGCATACAACAGAGTATACGCACCGAGAATTGACGGAACCGTTTACTATTCGACTGTAAACAGCGAACTCATTCTTCCCGAAACCTTCCTTCCCGACGGTGAAACGATCGTAGACGTGAAGGACGAAGAGGGCAACGATTATTACGAAAACGGCGCATGGGTGAACCTTGCGTTGACGAGCGAAGAAATCGCTTCGAATGCGAAGAAGGAAGGCAATCTCCTTATCGAAACTGCAAGCGGTAACTTCTACAAGATTGCGTTTGGCTCTTATGCAGGCGTTATTGACGAATTGTCCGACTTCCCTGCATTCTTCAACAACGATCCGAGTGCAACGCATGCAAAGACTTATGGCTACTATGTTGTAGCGAAAGATTTGGGTACGGGCGCAGAAGAATTGACCTTCACGCAATCGGCGACGACCGATTATAAAGCGGACTGCGGTTTCAACGGCGTTTTGGACGGTGCTGGTCATACGCTTAAATTCAAGCTGATGAGCGGCGGTTTGGTTGGTTTGTTCGTTGGTAATGGTACAATCAAGAACCTCGGTGTGATCTATGCAGATGAAACGACGACGCAGTACGGTGTATTCGGTTATATGACGAACGGCAACCCTGTCATCGATAACTGCTACATTGAAAGAACGAACAATAAATATCAAAAGTGGTCGGTATTCGGTATTATGTCTAGACCGAATGCAAAATTGACCCTTCATAACACGGTTGTTTACGGTTACAATACGTCAAACGAATGTACGATGAACAGCAATATGTGGATTAGCGCAAGCTCCACGAATGCTTACCTTATCCATGGGCGTGCGAATGCGACCTCTTGGGTGAACGTGCAGAATTTCACGAAGGTATTCAACGACGGTATTGAAAACGGTTCGCGTGAAGTATTGCTTTCCGAAATCGCAGACGATAGCGGATTTGACAACAACTACTGGTCCAAGGAAAACGGTAAGCTTATTTGGAAGGGAATCGGTGCGGTAACCGTTACTTGGTCGAAAGAGGGCGAAACCACTCAAGAAACCGTTTCCGCTGGCTCGGCTGTCAATGTTCCTAACCCTGGTACGGATATGTGCTGGGCGACAAATAAGGACGGCAGCGGTGCAATTTCTGGGAAAAATATTTATCCTACCCAAAGCGTAATTTATTACGCGCGTTCGGCAATCAAGGATATGGAAGACGTCGTATACTTCTCGACGGCAAACAACGAGATCGTTCTTCCCGAAAGCGCTGAATTTAGCGCAAATAACATCACGACGATTACCAGCAAGGACGGTAGCGTAACCTATTACGCTGACGGCGTTTGGGAGAATAGCCTTGGCTTGACAGCAGAACAAATTACGGCAAACGAAACGTCGGAAGCGGATATTAAGATTAAAGCAGGCTCGTTCATTTACTACGCAACCGTACAATCCTACGCAGGCGTTATTGATGAACTTAGCGACTTTGCGACCTTCTTCAACAACGATCCTTCGGCAACGGCTCCCAACGTTTATGGTTATTATATCGTGACCAAGGATTTGGGTACGGGCGTAGAGGAACTCGCGCTTACGCAGTCGACGATGACCGATTATAAGGCGAACAACGGCTTTAACGGTGTACTTGACGGTCAGGGACATACGCTCCGCTTTAAGCTTATGAGCGGTGGTTTGGTAGGTCAAATTCTTGGTAATGCGACCATCAAAAACCTTGGTGTTATTTACGAAGACGCAAGCTATATTGCGGACGGCAGACAGTTCGGTTACGGCGCATTCGGTTATATGACGAACGGCAATCCCGTAATTGATAACTGCTACATTGAAAGAATGAATACGATGGATTCTCGTTCGTCTGTATTCGGGATTATGGCAAGACCGAACGCAAAGCTTACGCTTCACAATACTGTCGTTTACGGGTTTAAAGTACCCAACGATTGTACGTGGTGGTCTAACTGCTGGATTAGCTCGGCATCGACGAACGCATACGTAATTCACGCAAGAGCGAATGCGACTTCGCAGACGATGGTACAGGGTTTCACGAAGGTATTCAACGATGCGATAGAAAACGGTTCGCGTGAAGTATTGCTTTCTGAAATCGCAGACAATAGCGGATTCAACAGCGAATACTGGTATAAGGCAAACGGCAAACTTATTTGGAAGGGATTTGAAACGGTCAACATCTCTTGGGTGGCTGGCAAAAATACTACCGTTGAACCTGTAACGAAGGGTTCTGCAGTTCCCGTGCCCGAACAGGTTGGTACGGAATACTGGTCTTCCAATGAAGAAGGTTCGGATATTATTAATGGTTCGGTTCGCCGTATTGATGAGGACGTAAGCTTCTATAAGTTCTTTTTGGATGTCAACGTAGAAGAAAAGGCGATGTATTCGACCATCGATAGAGAGTTCTTCCTTCCCGATGAAGTAAGCTCTTGGAATAACGTAGAGTACATTATCGGCGTTGATGAGAACGGCGAAAGCAACGGCGTTACCTATTACGAAGACGGCGTTTGGCGTAGAAGCTTTGGCTTGACGGGCGAGCAAATCAATGCGAATGAAGTTGTAGAAACGAAGGTAAAAATTTACGACGGTACGTACTACTATAACGTAACGGTAGCGTCCTACGCGGGTGTCATCGACGACCTTTCGGACTTCCCGAAATTCTTCAACAACGATCCGAATGCAACGCATACAAAAACCTATGGTTACTATATCGTAACGAAGGATTTGGGTACGGGCGCGGAAGAATTGACCTTCACGCAATCGACGACAACCGATTATAAGGCAGACTGCGGCTTCAACGGTATTTTGGATGGCGCAGGGCATACCTTGAAATTCAAGCTTATGAGCGGTGGTTTGGTCGGTTTGTTCGTTGGTAACGGAACGATTAAAAACTTGAGCGTTATCTATGCAGATGAAACTTCGACGCAGTACGGTGTATTCGGTTATATGACGAGCGGTAACCCCGTAATCGATAACTGCTACATCGAAAGAACGAACAATAAATATCAAAAGTGGTCTGTATTCGGTATTATGTCCAGACCGAATGCAAAATTGGAACTTCATAACACGGTTGTTTACGGCTATAATATTTCGAATGAGTGTGCAATGAACAGCAATATGTGGATCAGTGCAAGCTCCACGAATGCTTATCTTATCCATGCTCGTGCTAATGCGACGTCTTGGGTGAACGTGCAGAACTTCACGAAGGTATTCAACGACGGTATTGAAAACGGCGCAAGAGAAGTGGCTCTTTCCGAGATTGCAGATGCAAGCAGCTTTAACGGCTACTGGAGCAAGGAAAACGACAAGCTCACCTGGAAGGGCGCGGACGATATGGAGGTTTGGTCTATTGGAACGGTAGAAACGGAACCCTATAAATTGGTGGAGGACGGCGAGACCGAATACGCAATAATTTTGCCCGACAATGCTGATGAAACCCTTACTTTGGCGAAGAACGAACTCGTTTCGTTCTTTGCCGAAGCAACCGGCGCAACCCTTGAAGTAGTAAGTGACGGTGCGTATTCCGATTACGATGCAATCATCTCCATCGGTGACACCAAGGCGTTTGCGGCTTCGGGCGTTAGCATGGGCGAAATGACCAGCGAAGGCTATCACCTTGAAAGAAAAAATAATGCGATCTATTTGAACGCAAATACTTCTCGTGGCTGTTTGTACGGTGTGTACGGCTTGCTTGGCGAATTGTTTGAATACGAGCAGTATTCGGCGGATTGCTATACCATTCTCAATCGCACGACGGTGGAATTGCCTACGATTGCTGTAACGGAAAATCCTGATATCGCAATCCGTATGCCTTCGAACGGCGCAATCATAGGCGATAACGAATTTGCTACGCGTATCGGTATGAAGATGGGCGAAACCGATGTGTTCTTTAACGCGGGCGACTATACTAATAACAAAGGGGAAACAGGGAATGAAGGCTGGAGAGTATGGCACAATGCTTTGGAAATCCTTCCCGTAACTTACTGGACTGCGCAGGGCAAGACGAACTGGTTCTCCAACAATAAAGTGAACGGCGCAATTAATCAGCTTTGCTATACGGCGCGCGGCAATGCGGACGATTATACCGCGATGGTCAACCAAATCGTTTCCGTTATGTCGATTACGCTTACCAGCTCGCAGATTACCAACCGTCCCGATGCGCTGTACGTAACCCTTACCAGCGAAGACGGCAACGGCGTATGTACCTGCTCCGCTTGTACGGCGGCAAAAGCGCAGTACGGTTCGGATGCAGGCGCAGTAATCAAGCTTTGCAACGACGTTCGCGAAGGCATGGACGTATGGATGGAAGCAAATCCTACCTACAAGAGAGAAGTGACTTTGCTCTTCTTTGCGTATAACGATTACGTAACTGCACCTACCGCTGGTACGATTGAAATGCGTGAAGACGTAGGCGTTATGTACGCCGTTTCCGATTACGTAAATTACTATTACGACGTTTATCATACGGAAAACGATGCGTTTAGAACGCAGTTTGAAGCTTGGTCGAATCTTTGTGCGATCAATAATTCCACTTTTGCGCTTTGGACGTATACGAAGAACTTCAGCGCGTATATGCTCCGCGCCGACGTTTACGGCGAAAATGCGTTCTTCAATGAAAACGCTTATCAATATTTTGTAGATAACGGTGTTGACCTTTGGTTCAACCAAGGCGCAACCAACGGTAGGACGACTTTGTCGGCGTTTGAAAAGCTCAACGGCTATATCGATTCTCAAATGATGTGGGATTCCAATCAGAGCGTTGAAGAATTGATTGATAAATGGTTCAACGCGATGTACGGTAGTGCTGCGAGCTATATGAGATCGCTCTACGACGGGCAGAATCAAAAGGCTCGCGAAGCGTTCGGTACAACCAAGAAGGGTATTCCCTCGGTTGGTAAGAGCGAGAGTGAAATGCGGAATACCTTGACGAATAGCGTTTTGCAGACCTGGTTTGGATATATCAACAGCGCGAAGAACGCAATTAACAGCGACGGCTCGCTCACGGACGAACAAAAGGCGACGTACATTGAACGCATTAACGAAGAGTGGATTTCGGTTGAATTCTGGTACGTATCCTTGTATTATTCGAGTATCCTTGATGGACTTGACGGCGTAACCGTAGATAAAGCTGCTGCGACGGCGGCGTTTAGAGAAGTTCTTGGCTATGATGCTTCGACGGGTACGTATGCAAAAGACGTAGTCCTTCTTGAAAAAGCGGCAAGTACGCTCGTACAATGGATTGAAAGCGGTTTTACGTCGGAGATTTAAGGCGAAAAATTAGGAAATATTAGGTTTTATTCAATGAAGGTATCTTTTTTAAATGGACGAATCGTTGCGGACGGATATTTACATGAAGACGTTCCCTATGACGTATCGGCAAACAATTTAAGCGTTTGCTTTGACGGCAAGGGGGGGATTTCGAAATATTTATCCGTTCGTAGCGGAAGAGATTATTCGGTACGCTCGATGACTTCCTTTTATAAGGACGGCGAGCGAGTAGGCGCTTACACCGCAAAGCGGGTAAGTATGGTAGGTAGAGGGCAGAAAATCGATATTTTCGGCGACGGCTACCGTATTGAGATGAAGCAATTCATCACGAAAGAAGATGATGCCGTGTTTGTGGAAGTCAGCTTTTTTGCTGAGCGCAAAACGGACTTTACGTTGGTTTATGGTACGGGCTATTCTTGGGAAACTCCCGCCTTGGCCTGCGACGGCGAGAATACGTTTGTAGAGGAAAACAATCACTTCCTCATTCCCGTATCGGTAGAGGATGAAAAGCGTGTGCGCTTTGTCTTTGCTTACGAAGAGGATAAGGGCTATTGCGAACGCTTGCTTTCTGCATTTGATGAAAAATTGCAGGCGATGCAAAAGGAAGTAGACGACGTTATCATTCCTGCGTCCGCACAGACGGAAGAGGAAAAGGCGCTGTATTTATCAGCGTTGTTTTGTGCCATCGAGAATTATAAGGAATGCGGTGAGTTAAAAGGTTTTGTGGCAGGGTGCAACTATTTGAATCCTTTGAGAACCTATTACCGTGATTCCTACTGGACGGTGTTACCTGCGTATCACTACGATATTTCGTTGGTAAAACAGCAGGTGCTTACGTTGGCGCGCGGTATCGCAAAGGACGGTATGTGTCCGTCGGCGGTAAGAGCGGACTTGTCGGCGTTTTGGGCAGGGCATTATGACAGCCCGTCTTTCTTCGTGATGATGGTGTACGATTACATCAATCATTCGGGTGATAAAGCGTTTTTAGATCAAACGATTGACGGAATACGTTTGTTCGAGCGTTGTTTGCTTGTGATGAATAACCAAATGAAGAGAACGGACGAGACGGGGCTTTTGTATAAAAAAGGACCGTTCAACAAGCTCGACTGGGCGGACGAAGTCAACCGAAACGGGTACGTTACGTACGACGAAGCTCTGTATTATCGCGCACTAATCTGCATGGAAAAGCTTTGCGAAGTCGTGGGCAAGGACGGAAGCGGATACGCTAGCGAGGCGGAACGCGTTAAAAAGGCAATCAATGATTTGCTTTGGGACGATGAGAAAGGGTATTACGTCAACTACTTGGACGGCGATTTCACCGAAGACAATCTTTCGGTGGATACGGTGCTTACCTATTTATTCGGCATTGCAGACGAAGAACGTTCCAAGCGAATGCTAGATGCGATGCAACGCATACTGGAAACGAAGAATAATACCTTGCAGCAGGCAGGGGATTACGGCGTGATGTGCGTGTATCCATTCTATAAGAGTATGTCGGCGGCGTATTTCAAGTCCTCGCAGGATTACGAATATCACAACGGCGCAAACTGGCCTTACTGGTCGGCGATTTACGCCTATGCAAAGTATTTGGCTGGAAGGGATTACCGCTATCCGTTAGAGAGTTGGTTTTCCTACAATCTTAAACGTGGAGTTTTTACTCCGATTGAATACTTCTCACCTTGCAGAAAGTGCGGTTCGACCTTACAGGCGTGGAGCGGCGCGGCGGCGTTTGTGTTCGATTATATCGGCGAACCTTCTTTCTTTGCACCGAATCATTTGAAATAAAAAATTAAGGAGAAAATTTATGAACAAGAAAAGAATTTTAGCGACTGCATTGTCGATGCTTACTTTGGTGAGCTCGATCGGTATGACCGCATGCGGTGGCCTTGAAGATGATGTTAACGGCAATAGCGGTAAAGTGGAAAACGTATACAATGTGCCTTCCGATAGTAAAATTACGATTAAAATTAAAAACTTTGGTATGGGCCCTGGTAACCTTTGGTTGGAAGAAACGATGGAACGTTTCGCAGAAGCGAACAAGGACGTGAAATACGGGGATAAGACGGGCGTTTACTTAAAATACGAAGCGACCAACAACCAGAATACGTCGGCTATGGCAAGTGATACCACGAACATTTTCTTCGATGAACGTATGTCCGATCCGTACGCATTGTTGCAAAACGGCTTGCTTTTGAATCTTGATTCGATTGTCAAGGACGATACGCGTGTAGGCGGTTCGCTTGAAAGTAAAATTTTCGACGCCGCAAAGGGCGGTATTACGGGCAATGATGGCAGCTACTATGCTTTGCCTCACTATGAATTCTACGCAGGTATTGCGTACAACCGTACGACGTTTGCAGACCTTGGCGCATATTTTGCAGCAGAAGACGAGGAAAGTGTTTATACCTACTCTTGCAAATACGGCACGGCGAACTTTATTGACGACGCGGATGCGGAAAAATCGGTAGGACCTGACGGTAAGTCTGGTACGAACGACGACGGTTTGCCTTGCTCGCTTGACGAATTTATCATTCTTTGCGACTACATCAAAACGGAGAGCGAAGGGGACGTTTCGCCTATCACGGTTTCGGGGAAATATTATAACTACTATCCCGAATATTTATTGATGGGGCTTTGGTCTTCGCTCGCTGGACCTGAACAGATGCGTAACTATTACAACTGCACGGGTGAAATCGAAGTGGTAGAACGTGACGCAAATGGGAATTTGCAATTCACTAACGAAAATCTGTTCCAAGGAATTTCTTACGTAAAAAAGCCCAAGACGAAGATGGTAACGATGTCTCCCGATGGCAAAGACGGTTGGATGGGCAACGATATGGCGGCGAAGTACTACGCTTATGCGATGCTCGACGTAATTGAAGCGGAAGGCTTCTTCTCCAAGACGGCTACTTCGGGTGACGACCACTGGACGTCGCAGATGGATCTTTATATGGACGGCAAAGCACAAAGACAGAACGCTGCAATGTTGATTGAAGGTAGCTACTGGTACAACGAATCGAACGAAAACGGCGGGTTTGACGCGTATGAAAGATACGTTGGGAAGAACCGTAACGACCTTGACGTTGCTTGGATGAGCTTACCTACCAGCGTTTACGCAGAAGGCGCAGTGGGCAGAGACGCATGTTTCTTGGACGTTGGCTTGGCGTACACGATGATTAATAAAAACGTAGAATCAAACCCTGCATTAAAGCAGGCTTGCTTGGATTTTGTTGCATTCTGTTATACCGAACAGGAACTCCGTAATTTCACGGCAAAGACGGGTATTACGAGAGCAATCAGCTATGAGCTTTCCGACGCCGACAAAGAGAAGATGAGCAAGTATGCGATTCGTTTGTGGGAAGAAAGAGATAGCAAAAACGGCAGCAATATCGTTGCTTGGTCGGGTACGTCGGATATCTTTAAGTTGGTTAAGGGTAGATTGAAAATCGACTTAAACAGCGGTGTATTCGGTAACGGAACGACGAAAGTTTCTGCAATGCTGAGAGAAAAGAGCGTGCAGGAAGCCTTTGCGGAATGTAGCTTGTACGGCAACTGGAACTATTAATTTAATAACTGTCACTACTCCAACTTTTGGGTTGGAGTAGTGTTGAAACCAATTTAACTTAGGGGAAAATTTTTATGGTAGAAAATAAAACTTCCGCCAAAAAAGGGAAGAGGGTATATACGCGTCAACAAAAGCGATTGGTGTTCTACGTCTTGATGTTTGCATTGCCTCTTTTACAATTTTTGCTGTTTTATCTGTATGTCAATTTCAACTCGTTTGTCATTGCGTTCCAAAAGAAAACACCGATACTCGGTTCGATTTCGAACGGTTATGAAGTCACTTTTACGGGCGAGAATTTTCAAAAGGCATTTGAATTCTTTTTCAGTGCTGAGAGCGGAAAAATGATATGGAATTCGGTTAAACTGCTGATTTGCCAAATTGTGATTGTTACGCCGCTTGCATTGCTTTTTAGCTACTACATAGCCAAGGAAAAGCCTGGTTCGAGCTTTTTTAGAATTATGTTATACCTTCCGCAGGTAATCTCCGTCGTCGTGTTGGGGCTTTTGTTTCAATACGTTGTTGGCACGGTCTACCCGAAGGCGATGGAGCAGTATTTCGATAAGGAAGTTGTCGGGTTGTTGCTCTCTTCCAGTAGCTATAAACAAAACTTCAATACTGCGTTGATTTTCACGCTGTGGTTTTCTTTCGGCACGAACGTTTTGATTTATACGGGCGCAATGAGCGGCGTCGATCAGTCGATTGTAGAATCCGCGCAGCTTGACGGCGTCAACAGTTTTCAGGAATTTCTTTTCATTTACGTGCCGCTGATTTTCTCGACGGTGACGACCTTTATCATCACGGGGCTTGCAGGCATCTTCAACAACCAAATGAATCTGCATATTTTCTTTGGTAACGCGGATGGGAACGTAGACGTTTTCGGATATTATTTCTACCGTATTACGGCGATGAATATTGCCAGCGGCGGCAATGCAAGCGGTAATTTGATGAGTTTAAACACGCTTGCGGCACTCGGCTTGATTGCGACGGCAATCCTCATTCCGTTGACGTTGATCACAAGAAAGTTACTGAATAAGTACGGACCTAGTACAGAATAAAAGGGGGAGTAATGATGGAAAAGAAAATAAAGAAAAGACTCCAACCAGTAGACATTGTTGTATTCGTGCTGCTTTTGGTGCTGTCGCTTGTCTTGTTATTGCTTCTCGCATGGGGGCTTTTGACGTCGTTAAAATCCTACGATGACTTTGCGTATCTTGGTAACGTGCTCGGGCTTCCCGACCTTACCGCTTACGGTGCAAAGACGGCGTTGGCGTTCGGGAACTACCGCAGAATTTTGTTCAGTACGGTATTCCAGTTCAGTGCGACGGATGCAAGCTACTATTCCTCGATTTTTGGCTACATAGAAAATGCGCCGGAAACGACTTTTACGTTTACCAACTTCTTGGTGAACTCGTTTATTTACTCGATTGTTTGTTCGTTTGTGCATGCGTTTGTGGCGTTTGCTTGTGCATACCTTTGCGCGAAGTACAAATTCCGTTTCAGCGAACTCATATACGTATTGATGCTGGTGGTTATGGCGATTCCCATCGTCGGCTCTTCGCCTGCGATGATTGAATTGTTACGCGCTCTTGCTATCTACGATACGTTCTTTGCGATGATTGCGCTCAATTTCAACTTCACGGGGGTATATTTCTTCGTATTCTACGCGCATATTGCAGGAATTTCAAACACCTACATGGAAGCGGCAGAAATCGACGGTGCGTCCCAGCTTGGAACGTTTATCCGAATTATTTTCCCAATTTGCGCAAAAGTATTCTTCACGGTATTTTTGTTGCAATTCATTCAAACGTGGAACGATTATCAAACTCCGCTGTTGTATTACCCTAACCACCCGACTTTGTCTTACGCTGTGTTTAAAATGACAAGAAACACGGGCGGCACGGACAAGGGACAGGAATTCCAAGGGATTCCGCAAAGGGTTGCAGGTTGTATGGTTTTGGCATTACCTGTATTCGTGTTGTTCCTTGCGTTCAATAAATTGCTTATGGGGAACTTGACGATGGGTGGCATCAAGGAGTAAGGAGAAAAGATGAATAAGAAAATAAAGACTTTATGTTTATCGCTGTGCGGCACTGCGCTTTTGGGCGCAGGGACGTTTGCGGTGATGGATTTGCAGAACGCAAACGCGGCAACCGAGCTTGTAATACCACAGGAATACGTTATTGAAAGCGAATATACCTACGGTGAAATTTTTCACGTACCTGCGCCTTCTACGGTGCGTATCAAGACGGGTACGGTAGAAACGACGGCTGTCAGCGTGACGTTGCGTTTCCCCGATGGAACGGCGAAAAGTGAAGGCGCGTACACGCTGGATAAAAACGGCGCGTACGAGCTGACGTACTATAACGCGAACGGTGTTTCCGCTACGCAAAAATTCGTTGTCAACAAGAATTATTACGGTGTAGAAGAAGGGATAACGGCTTCGTACGTGACTGACTTGGTTGGTGTACCGAGCAAAGAAGGGATTTCCGTTACCTTGAAGGATGGGAAATCCTTTACCTACAATAAGTCGATTGACTTGAATGATTACGAAGGTCAGGCGTTGGAAATTTGTAAAATTTTCCCGATGTTTAGGACGGGTGCAGACTTGAACCCCGACGCATCGACGGTATCGGTAAAAATTGTGGACTGCTACGATAGCTCGAAATTTGTAGAGTTCTATATTTGGAGCTGTGAAGCAGGGCAGGGCGCGTACTACACGGGCGCTGGCGCAAGCACGCAAAGCTTAACGGGCTTGGAACAAAACCGCAACCGTCCGCATGAAATGACGGAACCCTACGACGGACAGTTGTATAAGATTCACCGTCCCCACCGTTATCAATCGAAGACGGCATGGGGTACGGCAGTTTCTAGTAAGTACAACGACCAATTGATTGAAAAGGACGGCGTTGTTTTTATTTGGGATTTGGCGACGCATCAAATGAAGGTAAGAAACGGCGGTAACGCACAACTCATTACCGATATTGATTCTTCGGAAATTTACGGTGAAAAGGCATTTGATTACAGCACCTTTTTTACGACGGGCGAAGTGTATGTAAATTTCGAGGCGTACAACTATGCGACGAGCAGCTTTACGCTTGGTATTGAAGAAATTTTTGGCGAGAGCGGCGAAGCTCTTGCGGATGGTAAAATGCTTGATACGCAGAACCCACAAGTCACTGTGGACGTACAGCCGACGGTGGGTAATGTTGTGTATTTGCAAAAGGGCAAGGCGGTTACTCTGCCTACGGTTTCCAGCGTTATCGACTTGAATTATTACGGCGATACGAACGTTTCGGTTTACCGTAACTACGGCAACCGCGGCGAAGTGCTTGTCAACGTAGAAAACGGAGTGTTCGTTCCCGATATGGAAGGGAATTACACCGCAGTATATACGGCGAAGGATGGGTACGGCAACGAAGGCAAGTTCTTGCTTGGCATCGTTGTTTTGGACGAAGCTAATTTCACGTATGAGAAAGTGGCGTTACAGAAGCTGGTTGCGGCGAAGAACAATATTCTCCCCTATATTCCTGTTAGCGGTTTGAATCTTGCGCCGAAGGCGAAAGTTTCGGTGACGGCTCCTGACGGTGCGGTAGTGGAAGTTGAATATAACGGAGTGGATGGTTACGAATACGTACCTGCCTATGCAGGGGTGTATACGGTGACGTAT
>JAZQGK010000039.1:0-27866 GCA_045539975.1 Candidatus Scatosoma sp.
AGCCTACCACCTATCTTGATATCGCTCATCAGCTTGAATTGATGAGGCTGTTAAAACAGCTTTCCGATAACGGCAAGGGTATCGTGACCGTGATGCACGATCTGCCTCTCGCTTTTGATTTTTCAGATACGCTTACCGTGATGAACAATGGTAAGATCATTGCTTACGGAACACCGAGCGAAATATGCGAATCGCATATTGTTGAGGATATATTTGGCGTGGAGATAAAGCAAGTGCAAAAAGGCAAGTATTTGTATGAATATTGATTAATAATACCGCTGTTTTGACATTGAGTGATGGCTGACGATTGATTTCGTCAGCCATCAAAATTTGATACGCAGTAAGCAAAGAAAAGGGAAAATTGAAAAATCTACTGATTGAAGTTTTTATCAAACATCGAAAATTACCAACTAAAATCTTCTATCTATTCTCCTTTTGAAATAGTCTTTCGGCTGATTTTAGTAATTTTCACAAATTAGCCGAATAAAGTATTGACAAGTGGATAAAATTAGAGTATAATACTTTTAGTATTAAAATGCCATTAGAATACATGGAGAAATTTATGAATTATATCTACCGCCATATGGAAAATCGAATTTTAGAGCTGTCGCAGTCGTACTCAGCCATACTTTTGACTGGTCCGCGTCAAGCAGGTAAAACAACTATGCTGCGCTCCCTTGCAGAAAAGGAAAATAAGGGACGTGAATATGTATCTCTTGACGACCTCGCAACACGTGATATGGCAAAAAACGACCCTGCGCTGTTTTTACAAATGCATAAGCCCCCCGTTTTAATCGACGAGGTTCAGTATGCCCCTGAATTGTTTACTTATATTAAAATTCATATTGACGAGCACCACAATCCAGGGGATTTCTGGATGACGGGTTCGCAAATTTTCCGCCTGATGAAAGGTGTACAGGAATCGCTCGCAGGACGCGTAGCGCTCTTGCATATGTCGCCTATGTCACAGCGTGAAATCATCGGCGCAGATTGTATTCCTTTCGCAACGGATATGCAAACACTCCTTACTGAAAGTAAAAAGATTGCCCCCGTGGATACACCCACACTGTTTGAACGCATTTGGCGTGGTTCAATGCCTGGTATCATATCAGGGCTTTATTCCGATAGAAATATGTACTACTCGTCCTATATTTCAACGTATGTAGAACGCGACGTGCGAGATATTTCAGGAACGGTAGATGCTCTTAAATTCAACCGCTTTATTACTGCGGTTGCGGCAAGAACTTCACAACTGCTCAATTATAAAGCAATTGCAGATGATGCCGATATTGATATGGTTACGGCAAAAGCGTGGGTAGATATTCTCGAAACACTTGGAATCATCTTCTTGCTCCATCCGTACTCGAATAACGTGCTCAAACGCACAATTAAAACGCCGAAGGTTTATTTCTACGATACAGGACTTGTGTGCTATCTGACGAAATGGTCAAGTCCTGAGGTCGCTGAAAGCGGAGCTATGAGTGGTGCACTTCTGGAAAACTTCACGGTATCTGAAATTATGAAGGGATATCAAAATGCTGGGCTTGAACCGTATCTCTACTTCTATCGAGATAAGGACGCCAAGGAAATTGACGCCATTATGGAAGGTGACGGCAAGCTCTGTCCCTTGGAAATCAAGAAAACTGCCACACCCGACAAACGCATTATTCGTACATTCGGCGTAATCGACCGTGCCCCGTTGCAAGTCGGCACTAGCGCAGTTCTTTGCATGGCTGAACAGTTTGGTGCATTCGATAGAGATAATCTTATCGTCCCGATTTGGATGATATAGAATGTATTATTAGAATTTCTTAAAGAAAATTATAATATAGCCGAGCTGATTAAAACAATGAAAGCGGAAATCGCTGAACTTAAAAAGGTACAAAACAAGGGGTGACGGAATCAATCGTCACCCCTCAAAATTTGATACGCAGTAAACAAAGAAAAGGAATTTTTTATTTTTCGCGAAAAAACTGCTATTCCAAGCACATAAAAACGATGCAAAATCCGTAAGTGGTCAAACATGTGGTCAAGCTCGATTTTATGGGCGACGGGTATCTGCCCTTGCAGGGCAGGGCGTCGAAACGCCGACGAATTTTCGCGCTTATTTTCAGCCATTATATTCGGACGTTTCTCGCGTGAACCCACGGTAATCCGCGGTTTCCGCGAAACTCGTCGACGAAACAAAAAATAACGGACAGCCTACTGGCTATCCGTTATTTTTGGTTGAGGCGACGGGACTTGAACCCACGACCTTTTGGTCCCTAACCAAACGCGCTACCAAGCTGCGCTACGCCTCAATATCGTTATGCCGTTTCGCGAAACAGCATAACCTATTATACCCATACTTTTTTATTTAGTCAAGCGTTTTTTAAGGTTTTTTTAACTTTTTTTATTTTTTTCTTCGCTTTCCTTTCCCTTATAATAGTAACTTTATCAATTCTATCAGTTTCGTGATAAAGACTCCCGTCGGGAATATCATAAAGAACGCTACGACGAGCCCGGCAACTATCACGCCTGCCCAAGAAATTACCGGAGCAAGGCTCTGTACCCATTTCGTCTTCTTTAATATCACTACCGCCGCAAACAACAAAATTGCACACGCACACGTACCTACCGCGGCATATTTCACGTACGGCGAAGAATAGGTGAATACCACCTCGTTCTCCCCCTCTTCCAACGCTACCGATAAGAAATGCAAGTCGTTATCCACAAGCTTTGCTTTCTTGCCATTGACCGTCACCGTGTAACCCCGCGACGCAACAAAGCTCAAGAACAAACAATCTCCGTCCTTTTCCGCCGTCGCTTTCGCCGTAATTTTCCCTGCTTCCACTACCACTTCCGCGGCAACGTCATTCAAAATCTTACTCAAAGCCCGCGTTTGCGAAACGCCTGGGAACCCGTCGCCGCTATACGGCGTACCACCTAAAAATTCGTAAAGAGCTTTTTGGTTCGCCTTTCTATTTTCCGCGACCTTGTCATTCGGGTTCGGGAAACGGAAATCCCCCCTGGGCAACACGTAACCGTTGGGGAAAACAATCGTATTTTTATACAGTACAAACTGATTGCCGCTGGGCCCCTCTTTCAACAAAATATCATTCCCGTTTGCATCCTTTTCGCCCGTGTATACCTTTTCCAAATACGAAAGCTCGTCCGCGGCTTCTACGTCGTCGCTCTTGTACGGTACCCAGAAATATTTATAGCCCAAGAACGCGTCCGCAAAGGATTTTCCTCTGCCTAAACTCTTTAAACTGTTTGTACTGTTTCCGCTGTACCAAAACAGCGGATACGTCGTGAAATTATAATCTTCAATAACGGACGAGAACACCGAAAAACAGTTAGAACCGGCAATAAACGGTGCGTTGCTCATCAACGTTTCGTTGAGCTTAGTCGATCCGTTCGACTGTGTTCTGTTGTCGCCGAAATCCTTGATACGATAATAATCGTCGTCTATTTCCTGCAATCGTTCTACCATCTTCACGTACGTATCTAACGTTTGAAACTGCGTCGAGCGATTTCCGATAACGATTTGCCCGTTATAGAACAAAATTTGCATGCTCACAACCGCAATCAGCACGTAGGACAAAAGCCGTACGCTGACTTTTTTATAGTACACCAAAAGGCAACCCACACCCGTCACCACCGTCACGATGATAAACAGCACGGAAATCACTTCGAGCTTGCCCAACGAATGAGTGAAACTGCCGCCCATCGAACGCAGCGTAGAACAGATGTTTTCTATGCCCGATTTCCAGCTTGCCGGGAATGCCGCCGTAATCTTCGCAACCAAAGCCGTGTATTTGCTATATTCCATGCGCACGAACCTATCCGCGCCGATGAACACAAGCGCCAAAATCACAGCCGCCAACAAGCCCACCACAATTAAAACAATCGAACAAACGCAATAAGCCGTGGATTTTTTAGGTTTGCCCGTCGGCACTGCGTCCACGGTTGTATACGTGCTGTTAGGCGTTATCGTCGTTTCGACTGTTTCGACTGTTTCGACTGTTTCAGCAACGTCCGTTGTTTCTATTGTTTCAGCCTTTTCCGTCCTTTCCGACGTTTCCGACGTTTCCGCGGCCTTGTTCTCTTGCACGTGCTGAACAACCGCAAGCGGCGCATAGAGATGGACTCCGTCATAGGCATGGGCGTGTTTAAAGCACAAATCTTCCAAACACAAGCACGCACCGCCGAGGAAGAACAGAGCGTTCAAAAAACCAAACCGCAAGGAATAGGAATAATACGAGCCCATATTGAGCAAAATCATGGATTCGTCCACGAAAACGGGCAACAAAGTGAGCACGCCTGCCACCAACATGAACCTTGCAAAAGCGTCTTTTAAGCCCCTGCGGAAGAACCAAATAATCGTCAATACCACGAAGACGGAATCGGTGAGGATATAGGTCAATTTTTTGTACGTGGAATCCTCTAACTTCTCCAAAAAGGCTTTCTTATCAAACACAGAAAGCCCGTCTGCGGTGTCTTTGAACCCAAACCAAAGGTTGTCGAACAAACCGCCCGTACGCGCGCTGTTCATCGTTGCCATCAATGCCGGCACTAAAATAGGCAAAGCGATGATAATGGCGATAACAAACGCTATGCAGAGGTTGGTGAGGAATAATTTCCGCTCCTCTTTTTTCACGCAAAGCAGACCGTAAGCAATCAGGCACGGGAACGCCGTCAGCATGGAAAAGCAAGCGATGGAAAAGCAAGTGTACACACAGCACGCCGTTAAAACGGAAAACCGCAAATATTTACCCGTCGTTACGAAACGGCGGAAAGCCCCCGCGCAAAGGGGTAAATAAATGAGAAAATCCAGCCAGTTGATATACGTATTCGCCACGAAAGTATATCCGCAATACGTATAGGCAACGCCGATAAAAATACAAAGATAATCGGGAATAGAACGGAACATCTTCTTGGAAAACCAAGCACCCGAAATGGCGATGACCGCCAGCTTTCCCATCATGACGATGCTGCTGGCATGCGCGACTCTGTCCTCGCCAAACACCAAAAACAAAAAGCTGAACGGGCTGACGAAGAAATACAAAAACGTCCCCGTAACGTCCGCACCGCCGACGATGCCGTAGGAATACGTCAACGTGGATTTTCCGTTGATGACGTCAAAAAGATGCTCGATAAACGGGCAAATCTGCGCGGAGAGGTCGTAGCTGGCTACCGTGTACCCGTCCCCAAACGGATATGCGCCGTACCGCCACAGCGAACACATATATAAAAACAGTACGATGACGGGCGCGAAAAAAAGCGCGTAATTTTTATCAAAAAACGCCTCCCATTTCTTCGCAATCGGCATACGATTGTCCTCTTTTCCCTTTGTTTCCGTCTGCGGATTTTCGCAAACGTTTCTTTCCAAATTTTCCATATTTTTATTGTACCACCTTTTTCCCTACAAGTCAACAAGTATTTCTATACACTCTATAAAAAATTAAGAGCGAGTAAAAACTCGCTCTTTTTTGATACCGCCGCTGCAATTATTTTGTTTTGATATACTCGTCAATGGCTTTTGCCGCGATTTTGCCTGCGCCCATCGCCTTAATCACAGTTGCCGCGCCTGTCGCCGCGTCCCCTCCGCAATACACCCCTTCCAACGAGGTTTTGCCCACTTCGTCCACCGCAATCTCACCGCGGCGAAGAGTGTCCAACCCCGGCGTCGTCGCTTTGAGCAAAGGGTTAGGCGAAGTGCCAAGGGACATGATAACGCAATCCACGGGAATGACAAACTCGCTGCCGGCTACCGCCTTGGGCGAACGGCGACCGCTTTCGTCCGGTTCGCCAAGCTCCATACGGATACATTCGATACCGTCTACCCAGCCGTAAGCAGGGTCTCGCGGGTCAGTCGTTGGCGTTGCCAAAATGCGCGTGGGGTTGGTCAACAAATCGAAGATAATACCCTCTTCTTTTGCGTGTTCGATTTCCTCGCGCCGAGCAGGCAATTCCTCTTCCCCTCTGCGGTATACGATATGCACTTCCGCGCCCAGTCTTTTCGCCGTACGCGCGGCGTCCATCGCCACGTTACCGCCGCCGACAACCGCTACGCATTTTCCGTGCTGAATGGGCGTATGACTGCCTACCCGATACGCTTTCATGAGGTTGGAACGAGTCAAAAATTCGTTCGCGGAATATACCCCTTTCAAGCTTTCGCCGGGGATATTCATAAACTTTGGCAAGCCTGCGCCCGAACCGATAAACACGGCGTCGAAACCGTATTCTTCTTTTAATTCTTCTATGGTAATGACGCGCCCGATGACCATATTCGTTTCAATTTTCACGCCGAGCGCTTTGAGGTTATCCACTTCCTTTTGCACGATGGCTTTGGGTAAACGGAATTCAGGAATCCCGTACACAAGCACGCCGCCTGCCACGTGAAGCGCCTCGAAAACGGTGACTTCGTAGCCAAGTTTCGCCAAATCCCCTGCGCAGGTAAGACCTGCCGGGCCAGAGCCGACAACGGCTACTTTATGACCGTTCGAAGGGACGGGGGTGGGGGCTTTGGTGCAGCGTTCGTTATGCCAATCCGCAACGAAACGTTCCAAACGGCCGATACCAACCGCCTCGCAGCCGGCTTTGATGCCGCGCGTGCATTTGCCCTCGCACTGTGTTTCCTGGGGACAAACTCTGCCGCAAACCGCAGGCAAAGCGGAGTCTTCCGCGATGATTTCATACGCGCCCTCGAAATCCCCTTCCGCCACCTTTGCAATAAATTCGGGGATTTTGATATTGACGGGACAAGCCGCAACACAAGGACGGTTTTTACAGCCTATACAGCGTTTTGCCTCGTCTTTCGCCATTTCCGCCGTGTACCCAAGCGCAACTTCGTTAAAATTGCCGTTGCGAACGTCGGCGTCCTGCGTGGGCATGGGATTTTTTAAGGGGGACATGTTGAATTTTGCCATGATTACTGCACCTCCTTTTTGAATAAGTTGCAGTTTTCTTCCCGTTCGTGCAACTCGAAATCCGCATACGTTCTCGAACGGCTCATCGCCTCGTCAAAGTCAATCAAATGCCCGTCAAATTCAGGCCCGTCTACGCAAGCAAACTTCATCTCGCCGCCTACCGTCAAACGGCAGCCGCCGCACATACCCGTACCGTCAATCATAATCGGGTTCATGCTCGCAATCGTTTTCACGCCGTATTCCTTGGTCGCCATGCAGACGAATTTCATCATGATAAGCGGCCCGATGGTAATCACTTCGTCAAACAGTTCGCCCTTTTCCAACAGCTCTTTCAAAGGCACGCAAACGTTGCCCTGTTCCCCGTAAGAACCGTCGTCCGTCATCATGTAAAAACTGTCCGAACAAGCCTTAAATTCCTCTTCCAAAATCACGAGGTCTTTGTTTCTGAACCCAACGATGGAAGTGACGTGACAGCCCTGCGCGTGCAGCGCTCTTGCCACGGGCAACGCAATCGCACAGCCCACGCCGCCGCCTACCACGCAGACTTTTTTCAACCCCTCCGTGTGCGTCGGTCTGCCCAAAGGCCCAACGAAATCGGGGATACTCTCCCCTGCGTTCTTTTGATTGAGCATTTTCGTGCCCGCCCCGACGATTTGGAAAATGATGGTAATAGTACCCTTTTCCCTGTCATACCCAGCGATGGTGAGCGGAATACGTTCCCCTTCCTCGTCCACACGCAGAATGATAAACTGACCGGGCAACGCTTTTTTCGCCACGAAGGGCGCAAGAATTTCCATTTGCGTTACCGTGGGATTGAGCGATTTTTTAGCGACAATTTTGTACATGTGCTATTCTCCTTGGTGCTTTAAAATCTTATCTTTTATTGTATCGTACTTGAAAAGAATTGTCAATAAACGCGCATGGCTTTTTTTATATTCCCTTTTACAAATTTTACACGAATTTACTTTTTTCGCCGTTTTTCATTTGCTTTTCTATATTCAAAGTAGTATAATGTTTTTCGGTTTTAACAAAAAGTTAAATGATAAAACATTTTTTGGAGGCAGTTTTTATGCAGACAGCATTATTAAGTTTGGCGATTGCCCTTTTGGGCGGTATGATGCTTTCCCGTCTTGCAAAGCTCGTAAAGCTCCCCGCAGTTACTGCGTACCTCGTTACGGGTATCCTCATCGGTCCGTACGTACTTGGACAACTCGGCGTGAAAGGGCTTGGTTTCACCTCGCTTGCAGAAGTGGAACATTTCTCTATTCTTTGCGACGTAGCCCTCGGTTTCATCGCATTCTCAATCGGTAACGAGTTCCGTCTTTCTCAATTAAAGAAAATCGGCAAACAAGCGACGATTATCGGCATTTTGCAAGCCGTTATCACGACCATTGTGGTAGATATCGCTTTGATTGCCTTGCACTTTGCATTTCCCAAAGTACTCTCTTTGGAAACGGCGATTATCCTCGGCGCAATCGCTTCGGCAACCGCGCCCGCAGCAACCTTGATGGTTGTAAAACAGTATAAAGCCAAAGGTCCCGTAACGGACACCCTTTTGCCCGTCGTTGCTTTGGACGACGCAGTCGGTCTTATCCTGTTCGCCATTTCCTTCGGCGTAGCGAAAGCACTCGGCACGGGCAGCATAGACGTTGTTTCTATCATCGTCAACCCCTTGTTGGAAATCGTTCTTTCCCTTACGTTGGGCGCGCTTGCAGGTTTCTTGTTCTCGTTCTGCGAACGCTTCTTCCATTCCCGTTCCAAGCGTCTTGCCGTATCCGTCGGCTTCGTGCTTTTGACCATCGGGCTTTCTATGGTAAATATCCATATCGGCAAAGTACATATCGCATTCTCGTCCTTGCTCTCTTGTATGATGTTGGGTACGGTTTTCTGCAACGTGTGCGATTTCTCCGAAGAACTTATGGACAGAGTAGACCGTTGGACGGCTCCCTTGTTTGCTATCTTCTTCGTCATCAGCGGTGCGGAATTGCGTTTGTCCGTTTTCGCAAGCGGTATGATTATCCTCGTCGGCATTATTTATATCATCAGCCGCTCTTTGGGTAAATGCAGCGGTGCATTCCTCAGCGCAAAACTTGCAAAGAGCGAAGACAATATCGTAAAATACCTCGGTATTACTCTCTTGCCTCAGGCTGGCGTTGCGTTGGGTATGGCAAATATCGTACAAAGCTCTACAGTGTTAGATCCTTCCGTTGGTTCGTTGGTATTGAACATCACTCTTTTTGCCGTTCTTATCTACGAATTGGTTGGGCCGCTCCTTACGAAAATTGCTTTGCAAAAAGCTGGCGAAATCGATCCCGAAGGCAAAACTTCCGCCCGTCACGAACAGGCAAAGAACAAGCCGCAGGCTTAACGATTTTGGCATTGACCTTTGCGGTCGTTTGAAAAATACACGAAAAAAAGTGAAAGGTTTTTCCTTTCACTTTTTTGTTTTATTTTAGGGCGTTGAAAAGACGCCTTTTCTTTTACGCTTGTGCATATTGACTGCGCCAAAGTTCTGCATAGAACCCGCCTTTTTGCAGCAATTCCGCATGTTTGCCCACGTCCACGATCTCCCCTTTGTCGATTGCCAAAATCGTATCCGCATGCACAATGGTAGAAAGTCGGTGCGCTATCACGAAACAAGTCTTTTGCTTTTGCAGCCTATCCATAGCTTTTTGGATATAGATTTCCGTTCGGGTATCCACGTCGGACGTCGCTTCGTCGAGTATCAGTATAGGCTTGTCCGAAAGGAAAGCTCTTGCTATCGTAAGCAACTGCTTTTGACCGCCTGAGAGGGCGGTTGCGTCCGAAATCACCGTATCGTAGCCCTTGGGCAGAAGAGAAATAAACTTATCCGCATAGGCGGACTGCGCCGCGCGTTGTACATCCTCGCGCGTTGCGCCGGGCTTGCCGTACGCGATATTTTCAGCGACCGTACCCTCGAACAGCCAGGTATCCTGCAAAACCATAGACACGTTTTCGCGCACGACGTCTCGATTGATAAAAGCAATATCCTGCCCGTCTATGAAAATCCTGCCGCTTTGGGGATCGTAAAAGCGCATCAATAGATTGACTAGCGTTGTTTTACCGCCGCCCGTCGGCCCGACGATGGCTATTTTTTGTCCCTTGTCCGCGTGAAGCGTAAGGTCTTTGATAATCGGTTTCCCGTTCACGTAAGCAAACTGCACCTTTTCAAACCGCACTTCGCCTCGCACGGGTGCGGAAAAACCATTTTCCTGCACAGACATTTCTTCCTCGTCTAAAAATTCGTATACTTTTTTCGCGGAAGAACCCAACAGCTGCACGGAAGAAAATCCGTTGGCTATCAGCATGAGCGGTGTGGAAAACGTTTTGGAATACAACACGAGAGTAACCACCGTTTCCACGTCCATTTTTCCCTTGACGGCGAGGTATCCGCCCACCAAGCACACGACGATAAAGGACAGATGATTGACGAGCGCGACAATGGGCTGTACCAAGGACGAAAGCACGCTTGCCTTTTTGCTGATTTCCGAAACTCGTTTGCTGATAGCGGCGCATTCTTGCTCGCGAGCGGCTTCCATGCCGAAATTTTTTACCGTTTCAATGCCGCTGAACGTTTCTTCCGCATAGGTATAGAGCGATTCGTACTCATCCCAAAGCTTGCTGTACTGTTTTGCGCTGGTTTTGGCAATCACCGTCGCTACGATTGCGGAAATCGGCGTAAGCAATAGCACCAAAGCCGCAATCAAGGCGTTTTCCATAAGCATCATCACGGTCATGGTGACGATTTGCAGTCCGCCCATGATGGCTACGTCGATGGTTTCTTGGATATTGCCGCCCATCGCCCCGACGTTGCCATGCACGCGCGACAGCATCTCCCCCGTTGTCGTCTTATCCAAATACGATAAGGGCAACCGAGAGATTTTATCCGAAAGTTGAATGCGTTTCCCTGCCGTAATTTTATTCGTCATTGCGTTGGTGATAAAGAAAGCTTTTCCCAACGAAAAGACAGCATAACACGCATACGTGATAAGCAACAATACAATAGGCAGCTTTAAACTATTTAAAAACGCCGTTTTATCTCCGCTGCCAAGAGAATAATTGCTGATTGCGCCTACCATCGACCCCAAAAGTTTCGGGGAAATAACGTTACAAGCGATTACGCCGACGGCACAAATAAAAATCGCCACTAACCAACGCCGAATCGCCGACAAATCGCGAATCATTCTGCCAAGCGCCCACAATGCGCCTTTCTTTTGCTTTTTTACTCCTTTCATGCCACGTCACCTCCCGTTTGCGAAAGATGAATTTCTTTATACAGAGGACAGCTTTGCAGCAACTGCTCATGCGTGCCCACAGCCAAAAGCCGTCCTGCGTCGAACACGAGGATTTTGTCGCAGGTTTTGGCAGTAGAAACACGTTGCGTAACAATAATCTGCGTCTTTCCTGCAAGCCGCGTCTTCAATCGCGCACGCAACCGAGATTCCGTCAAGAAATCCAACGCGGAAAAACTATCGTCGAATATGTAAATGGGCGCGTCCTTTAACAAAGCTCGGGAGATGCATACGCGCTGTTTTTGTCCGCCCGAAAGGTTTCTCCCCCTCTCGCCGATGCCGTAGCCTATCCCTTCTTCCTTATCCTCTATAAAATCTTGCATCTGCCCGTCAAAAAGAGCGGATATCACTTCCTCTTCCGTATGCTTTGCCTCAGAATCGACGCTCTGTTGCAGCGTTCCGGAAAAGACGACGTCGCGTTGCCGAACGCAAGAAATGCACTGCCGTATCTTCTCCGGCGCGTATTGCGAAAGCTTCTCTTCGCCAAAGTAGATTTCCCCTTCCGTCGGGCGGTCTAAGCCACACAAAAGCCGCACCAGCGTACTCTTTCCCGAGCCCGTACCGCCGATAAAAGCCACCGTTTCGCCTGCTTTTACCGTCGCCGTTATCCCTGCAATCGCAAGCCCCTCGCCCGTGTACGAAAAACCAACGTTTTCAAAACGGATACTGCCGTCTGCTTGCGGCGCGGTATTGTCAAACCCGTCGTTTTCGTCCTTGGCGGATAACAGCACGGTAATACGGCCGCAATTCGTGCGAAAACGGGGAATTTCGGAAAGAAAATACGAAACGTTCAAAATACCCGTCGTAATCATGCCCACGTACTCGATGACCGCCAGTACGCCGCCGGCCGTCAGCAAAGTTCCCGGGTCGGTGATTTGTTTCGCGCCGACCGCTAAAATTAAAACGGTCGCCGCGTTGAGCACAAACATCGAAATGGGAGCAATCAATTCCGCGCGCATGTTCCCCCGAACCATGCTCTTTGACATGGAACGGGTCGCTTTTTCTATCTTCGCCTGTTCTGTTCCCTCTTGATTGAACGCGCGCACGACGCGTATTCCGGAAAGACGGGAACGAATGAGTGCATTTTGCTTATCGATTTGTTCCTCGGCGTCATTCCAATGCTTGTGCGTGTTGCGGCCGCATAAAAACACTACCACCAATACGATGGGCGTAAACGCCAATAGAATACTTGCCAAAGCCGCAGATTTTCGAAACGCAAGCACCGTGCCGGCTATCAACATAATGGGAATTGTCGCCAACATCGTCAGCACCGTACCCGTCACGTCGCCGATGCGGTCTACGTCGTCCACGTACCGCGTCAACAGCGCGCCCGTACCGTATTTTTTTACCTCTTTCGAGGGCATGTTGATTATTTTATTAAAAACTCTTGTCCGCAATTCATGCGTAAAACTTAAAATGGCATGATTGCCCAGTTTTGCGGAAACTACCGTAAATATCACGTCTGCTACGGTCACGACCGCCATCCATGCGCAAGCCGTATATACGTGCGCCATATCCCCTGCGTTTATGCCGTTATCCACGACGCTCGTCATCAGCGTTGGAAGCGCCACCATGCAAAGCGTCGAAAGCACGTTTAATAAAAACGTCAGCAAAAGAGGCAAAACGTACTTTTTTATTCCTTTAAAGATTTCTCTCATAATAACTCCTAAAAAATAAAACGCGTGCAAAGACCCGACAACTGTCTATGCACACGAAAAAAAGACGCAAAAATCTCTTTACGCTATAATAAACATTCGTCAAAGTCAAAAAAATTGCAACCGAAAATCGCCCTATTCGGGCTCAGTTTACTATTTTTTTTTCTCAAAGACGAATATTCATGTTTACCCCTTGATGGCTCCTTGATGGATATTTATTATTTGTATTATACTCCTTATTACAAGCCGTGTCAAGTACTTTTTTTATTTTTCTTTTGCTTTTCCGTCTTGCAGGTATGCCGCCGCCAAGCCCGACAGTATGCCTACGCCTTGGCATAAAACGTTTTCGTCAAATTTGACTTTTTCATGGTGCAGCGGATAGCCATACCCCTTTTTCTTCTCCCCTGCCGAAATCGCCATCATAAGCGACGGCACTTCCCTTGCGATATACGCAAAATCCTCGGAAGCGCCACCTCCTTCCGACGCCGAAAACACCTGCGATTTCCCCAACGCCAAGCGCAACGTTTCCGCGACAAAATCGGTGAGCTTTTCATCGTTGACAAGGGTGGGACAACCGCCCTCAAAACGCACAAAAGCACGGCAACGAAAAGCTTTTGCCACGTTTGCGGAAATCTCTTTGATACGCTTTTTTATCCTTTCGCGCGTAATCTCGTCATACGCCCGAAGCGTGCCGTGCAAAAGGGCGGTTTCCGAAATGACGTTCCCTGCCTCCCCCGATTGCAAACTTCCCACGGTCAGCACGGCGCGCTCTCGTATATCCAGTTCTCTGCCGTTGATTTCCTGCAAGCCAAGCAAAATACGCGCCGCAGCGGTAAGGGGGTCTATCCCCTCCCACGGCGACGAACCGTGACAGCCGCTACCCTTGATTTGCACCTTGAAATAATCGGCGGACGGCGCGCCCACCCCCTTGTTTATAATCACCGTACCCGTGGGGATATCCGTCCCCGTCAAAACGTGCAGAGAAAGTGCCGCCGACACTTTCGGGTTGTGCAGTATTCCGCTATCCACCGCGTTTTTCGCGCCCTGCAAAATCTCTTCCGCAGGCTGAAACAGCAGCTTGATTTCTCCGTTTAAAACGCTCTCTTTCCCTTTCAAAATTTCCGCCGCGCCAAGAAGCATCGCGGTGTGCAAATCGTGTCCGCAGGCATGCATTTTTCCGCTTTTACACGAAAAAGGCTCGCCTGATTTTTCTTTTATCGGCAGTCCGTCCATATCCGCGCGAAGCAAAACACACTTTCGCCTATCGCCTGTTTTTTCGCTCTTGATACCGCCTACGGTAACGCACAAGCCTGCTTTGCCGCATTTTTGCGGCTGATACCCCAGCTCTTGCAAGCTTTTTTCCACGTACGCATACGTTTGCGGCAAATCAAAACCCGTTTCTGCGTGCGCGTGCAGATACCGCCGATGCCGTATCCATTTTTTCTGTTTCTCTTTCGCCAAACGCAACCATTCTTTCATACGCTTAGTTTGTGCAAAATACAAAGAAAACACTCCTAAAAAAAGGAGTGTTTTTCACGTTTTTATGCCTCTTAATAAAAAGGATGCTCTGACTGGATAACGGCGAAACAATCGGGGTTCTTTTCCTTGATTTTTTCCGCGACGAGCTTGGCCGCGGTTTCCTCGTCCCCTTTATAGTCCATCGGTACGACCAAATCGAAAATGAGATTGATATATTTTTCCCCTTTCGTCATGCGGAAATCGTGCAACGTAAAACTTTCGCTGACTTCTTTCATGCATGCAGTCGCAAATTCGCGCATTTGGGATACCGTTTCGTCGTTCACCTCGATGGGGTCGAAGTGAATGGTGACGATTGCGCCAAACTCTTTGTACATATCCCGTTCGACCTTGTCGATAATTTCGTGCGCGAAGTTGACGTTATAATCGGACGGCACCTCCGCATGGAAAGAAATCATTTTTCTGCCCACGCCGTAATCGTGAATCATCAAATCGTGTATCCCCACGATTTCGGGGTACTTTTCCACGAATGAAAAAATGCTTTGGATAAATTCCGGAGAGGGCGGCGTACCCAGCAGCAAATCGATTGTGCCCTTTGCCGATTTAATCCCGGCAAACAAAATCAAAATCGCCACGATTACGCCGGCATACCCGTCTATCGTCCAACCGAACTGTTTTCCAAGCACCAACGAAATCAAAATCATCGTCGTAGCGACACAGTCGGACAAACTGTCAATCGCAGCCGAGCGCAACACGGGCGCGTCAATCTTCTTCCCTATCTTGCGATAGAAAAAGAACAGCCATATCTTTGCCAAAACAGTCGCGCCTAAAATGAGGAAAGTGACGAGGTTTGCCTGAGGAATAACGGGGTTAAAAATCTTTTCAATCGAGGTCGTCAACAGCTCGTACCCGACAAAGATAATGATGACGTCCACGATAAAACCCGTTACGTATTCCATTCTTCCATGCCCCATCGGGTGTTCTTTATCCACGTGTTTGGACGACAGACGAAACCCGAGCATTGCCACAACGGAAGAACCCGCGTCCGTCACGTTATTGAACGCGTCGGCAATGACCGCCACCGAAGCGGTAAAAATACCCAAAAGCAGCTTGCCTACGAACAACAAGAAATTGAGTATAATCCCCGTGATACTGGCAAGCATCGCGTATGCCGAACGCACCTTGGGCGATTGCAAATTTTCTCTGTTTTTTACAAAAATTTTCGATAACAAATCTGTCATTCCGTCCGTTTCCTCTCTTCTTTCTCTTTATCTGTATGCGGTTTATCCGCGCGGCATTACTATCTTTTATCCTATCCGTCTTTCTATTATAGCCTCTTTTTTTTCGTTTGTCAACGATTGCGCAAAGTATAAAATGAGACGCGCCTACCACGACGCGTCCGAAATGCCTATTTTCTCTTACTTTTCTTGCTTTTTCTTGGGCTTACGAATCTTATTCAACTGTCTATTCATCTTCAACAGCTCTTCTTTCGTGAACGTAATGTTCATCATGCCGACCATGCTCGACAAACGAAGAACGGTAAAACCACCCATCATTTGCATCATATCGGCGCTCAGTTCAAACCCTGCCGCTTTAACTTTTTCGCCCTTCTTCTTGCCGGCGCTCATCGCCTTTTTCAGCTTCAAGCCCAATTTTGCAAACCAAAGCTTGCCTCTAAAACAGGAAAGAATATCCGAAATTTTGTCGTTGAGCGAGAATCTGCCCTCTTTTTCCGTAACGTCGAACCAGTTGAGTACCGCACCCTTTTCTTTCAAGATATAGTCTTGGTTCATTTCGCTAACTTTGCGGATTTTACCCTCGTCGGAAAGCTCGCCTGCCTTGGCAACGATGACGCTTTCCCCTTCGTTCTTGACGTCGAAATAGAAGAAATGGTCCGCTGCGCTCTTTTTACCGATGCTTTCGCCGTTGACAAAGAGTTCCACTTCCGGTTGGTTGGAATAGACGGTCACTTTGGTTACGTCCTCTACTCTGTCCACGTATCTCTTGCCGCACAAATGCACGAACGGTTCGTCGGAAAGCCATGCTTTGTAGGCATAGAACGAGTCTTTCTTATACGTTCTGTCCATCGTGACGAGCCCCTTATGGTTTTGACCGTTTTCGCCGCCTTCCGCTCTTGCGTCTGCGCCGAAGTCGAACATGTTCCATACGTGCGTTGCCCAAAGATATTTACGCGAAAAGAGCTGTTTGATGAGTTCTTCATGATAATATGCTTGATATTCTTCCGTGTAATCGCCTTGTTTGGGGTTGCTGGTGTGCCAGTTGAGCGCCTCGCAGCCGTATTCGGAACAGCCGATAGGCAACTGCGGATGCGTCGCGTGGAATTTATCAAACCAAGGTCCATTCATAGCCGTATCGCCGCCGTACCAACCGAAGTAGTGGTTATAGGAAACGACGTCGGGAATTTGCAAGTACGGGTCGTCAATCTTACACATGGAAACCGCTGCGATGGTCGTCAAGCGAGTCTTGTCCATTTCATGCACCAAATCGTTGAGAATGCGGTGATTTTCCAGCAAATCCTCGTCAGCGCCAGCAATCGAAATTTCGTTGGAAAGCCCCCAAACGACAATGGACGGGTGGTTATAGTTTTGCGTAACGAGCTCTTTCATCTGCGAAATCGTATTCTCGCGCGCGGTAGGCATATGCTTGGAAATATACGGAATTTCCGCCCAAATGACAAAACCCTTTTCGTCGCAGAGGTCATAGAAATACTGGTCGTGCTGATAGTGCGCAAGACGAATGGTCGTCGCGCCGACTTCCATAATTAAATCGATGTCCTCTTCGTGGTGTTCGGGTAACAATGCGTTGCCTACTCCCCATCTGTCCTGATGACGGGACACGCCGCGCAACGGGTATTCTTCCCCATTCAAAATAAAGCCGTTGTCGGGGTCGATTTTGAAAGTACGGCAACCAAACCGAGCGCTTACGCCGTCAATCGCCTCGTCCGCGCGAAGAATTTCCGCTTTTGCCGTGTATAAATACGGGTCTTTGCGCCCATGCCAAAGGTGTACGTCGGCAATCGAAAAGCTTTCTTTCGTGTTTTCGCTGACCGTTTCCGCAACGGTGTTCCCCTCTTTATCACAGACGGTATAACGGATTTTATCCCCCGTAGCAAGCCCCGTTACAAACACTTCTATCTCGACTTTTGCGTCCTTTCCGTGGATTTCGGGGGTAACTTTCAAGCCCGAACCGCCGTAATAATCCAAATCGAAATGGGTAGCCCCTACCGCAATCAAATACACGTCACGGTAGATACCGCCGTAGAACGTAAAGTCTGCCATCTGCGGATATACCGTTTCGTTGGGCGCGTTGTCTACAACGACTGCAATCTCCGTATTTTCGGCTACCTGCGCGGTAATATCCACACGCCAAGTGGAGTACCCGCCGTCGTGATGCGCAAGCTTTTCACCGCCTACGTACACGTCCGCCGAGGAGTTTGCACCGCGAAATTCTAAATAATAACGTTCCGCGGACGGAAGTTCGTTTTTATGCAAAGTTTTCGTGTATAAGCAAGAGCCGCGGAAATAGTCGTTGCCGCCGTCCTGCCCGTCGATTGCGTTCCACGTATGAGGCAGCGAAATGAATTCTCCGCCCTCTTTTGCGTGGATATCGGCAGTATTTTTATAAAACGTCCAATTTTCATTAATTTTGATAGTTTGTCTCATTTTTTCCTCCCAAAGATATATCTTCCTTATAAAATTATAATGTTCAATTTGTTTTGTGTCAAGTGATAAATGTTCATTTTTGTCATTTTTTTGTTTTGCGTCAAGTGACAAATGTTCATTTTTGTCATTTTTTTGTTTTTTTTGTAATAAAAAAATGTGACTTTGTTTCAATTTGCGGTTGACGAAACCTTAAAAATAGGCTATACTATATTTACAAAAAAAAGTTTAAGGAGTAAACTTATGAAATCCAATCAAAAAGTTCGTCCTTTCGGTTTTAGGGATAAACTGGGCTATTTGTTCGGCGATTTCGGTAACGATTTTACCTTTATTTTATCGACGATGGTCCTCTCTAAATTCTATACCGACGTTATGGGTGTAGAAGCGGCAATCGTCGGGACGGTCATCATGCTCGCAAGATTCGTGGACGCGGTAACCGACGTTACCATGGGACGTATCTGCGACAAGAGCAAAGGCACGAAAGCCGGCAAGTTCAAACCCTGGATATTGCGTATGTGCGGTCCGGTTGCACTCGCTTCGTTCCTTATGTACCAAAGCAGTCTGGCGACGGCGGATATGTCCTTTAAGATTGTTTGGCTGGTCATCACGTATCTGTTGTGGGGTTCGATTTTCTATACCTCCATCAATATCCCCTACGGTTCGATGGCGTCCGCTATTTCCGAAAAAGCAGAGGACAGACAGTCCCTTTCCACGTTCAGAACGATGGGCGGTATGCTCGCCGGTATGTTCGTAGGTATCGGGCTTCCCTTGTTCGCTTATGAAAAGAATGCTGCCGGTATCGAAGTCTTGGTAGGTTCGAAAGTAACGTTGGTGGCAGGCGTATTCTCCGTCCTTGCTATCGGTTGCTACCTGCTTTGCTACTTCCTCTCCACCGAACGTGTGCGCCCTCAAATCCAACCCGACGCATTCCAGAACAACTCGGTTGGCAAAATGCTGAAAAACGCTTTCACCAACAGAGCTCTTCTTTCCATCATTGTGGCTTCGGTATTGATGCTTCTTGCACAGCTTACCATGCAAAACATGGCGGCTTATATCTATCCCGACTATTACAACAACGCCGACGCGGCAAGTTTGTCCACGGTAATGATGATGTTCGGTATGATTATCGCGGCTGTCCTTGCAAAACCTTTGGTAAAACGGTTCGGGAAAGCGGAAATTTCTATCGTTTCCAACCTGTTTGCAGGTATCATCTGCGTCGTACTCTTTATCGTTCGCCCGGCTAACGTATGGATATACATCGCTTTCCAAGCCCTTTGCTGGCTCGGTCTTGGCGTATTCTCCATGGTTTCGTGGGCACTCATCACCGACGTTATCGACTATTCGGAAATCAAAAACGGTATCCGTGAAGACGGTTCGGTTTACGCAATGTATTCCTTTGCTCGTAAGCTTGGTCAGGCCCTTGCAGCAGGTTTGTCCGGTTGGTTGCTCACCGCAATCGGCTATGACAGCAACGCCGCTTTGAACCAAATGGGACAAAGTGCTTCCGTAAAGGCAGGTATCTTTAACATCTCCACGCTCGTACCCGCAATCGGGTTCGTGGCACTGGCGCTCGTGCTTTGGTTCTGGTATCCTCTGCACAAGAAGAAGGTCGATAAGAACATTGCTCTCCTCCGTGAAAAGCACGAAAAAGAGGAACAGGCGCAAGCTAACGACGAAACGCCCGTAGACAGCACGCAGCTTGAAGACGTACAGCTTGAAGATATTTCCGTAAACGACGGTCAGTTGGAAAACCCGCCCGCTGAGGAAAACCCCGAAGAATAAAGCGAAAAAAACGGAATACCGCAAGCGTCGGTTTATAAACTAACGCTTGCAAATTCCGTGTGTAGCTATCCAATGAAACAAAAAAGAACACTTTTCGAAGTGTTCTTTTTTTTACGTTCTATCCTATTATTCCTTTTCCAAAACAAGATGGCAAGGCAAGCCGTTCTCGTAAAAAGGCGTCAATTCCCCTTGAATCAACGGGCGCGCATACGCCAAATATTCCTCGGTTAAACCCATGCCGTCCTCGGTAATCCACGAAAGCGGAACGGTTTTTTCCAAATTCGCCATTTGCTCGATTGCCACAATCCCCGTTTCACAGCGATAAAGAGTATCCGACGCGCGTACAAGAGTTGCCGCAACGCCGCTCTTGCCCTCTATCGCCGCACGAGCCGCCGCCGCGCCTACCTGCCAAGCCTCCGTAACGTCCGACAAACTGCTCACGTGCGCCGCGCAGCGCTGCAAGGTGGAAAACTCGATTGCACGCGTTTTGATATGTAAACGGTTGGCGCATTCGTTTGCCAAGAACGCCGCCGTACCCGTCAACTGTTTATGCCCGAAAACGTCTTCGCCCTGATCGTTAGCTCCCAGCTCGCAAACGTATCTGCCATCGGGCAGCTTTACGCCTTCCGAAACCGCGACGACTAAACCCTTTTTCTTCGTCAAAAGCTTGGCAATTTTGTCCGTAAAGCCCTCTATTGTAAAGGGAACTTCGGGCAGACAAATCATATCCACCCCCGCGCAATCCGCGCCCTTTGCCAAAGCGCTTGCCGCGGTCAGCCAACCGGCGTTTCTGCCCATAATTTCCACAATTGTCACCGATTCAACGTCATAAATCGTGGAATCGCAAACCAGTTCCTTTAAAGAAGTCGCAACAAATTTCGCCGCGCTGCCGTAGCCCGGCGTATGGTCGGTGACGGGCAAATCGTTGTCGATGGTTTTGGGTACGCCGACAAAACGAATATTGCTGCCTATCTTTTTCCCGTACGCGGACAGCTTCGCCACAGTGTCCATGCTGTCGTTGCCGCCGATGTACAAAAAACAATCAATTTCATACTTTTGCAGAATGGAAAAGATTTTTTCATATTCCGCGACGCTCTGTTCCGCCTTTTTCAGTTTATATCGGCAGCTGCCAAGAAAACAAGCCGGCGTACGTTTTAACGTCTCTATCTTTTTTTCGCTGTCCAAAACGTCGTTGAGCAACACCAAACGCTCGTTCAAAAAGCCCAAAATACCGTTGCGCATGCCGTACACTTTGTCCGCGCCTGCCGCCAAAGCCCCTTCATATACGCCTGCGAGGCTTGCGTTGATAACCGACGTCGGACCGCCCGACTGGCCTACTACTACATTCATATTCGACTCCTTATCCCCTTTGGGGGGTTGTCTTGCTTATTTCAAATCTTTCTTTTTGAATACCGCGATGCCTAAGCAAGCAAACAATGCCGCGCCTCCAAGCCCCGGCACAAGCACGTACGCAAGCTCTTTTGCGCCGTAACTGCCGCTGCCGATGACGGTGGACGTAAATATATTGATATTCGAAAGGAATTCCAACACCTTATACGTAGCCGTACCCGTTTCCGCGCTCATTTGCAACGCCACGCTCGTTACCGAGCCGATAATGACGAACACAAAGCTGATTGCCACGTACAGCACGATAACCAAACCAACGTTTTTCATCGACACGCAGAGCCAAGCAATCAACGCGCCGATAAAGACGTAGACCAAGATTTCCAAGCCCACCGACAGCAATAAATACCCGAAATCTTTCATCGTAAACGGGTCTGCCTGGTAGTCGAAAAACAGCAACGAAAAGCCCAGCGTAATCAATGCATTCAACATCATCACGATATTTAACACGATAGCGCAGGTAATAAACATGGACAAAAATACCGACGTACGGGATTTTCCGCAAATCAGTTTATTGCGGACGGTGCCCTGGTTAAAATCCTTACAGAGCACGATTCCTATCAGAATAGGCGCAATCAAGCCCAAGTTATCCCCCGGCGCAAACGAGCGGAAAAAGAGGGATTTCGCGTCTAACACCATCATCATCGCCTCTTCCACTTCCAAAAGCCCGAATAAGAATTTATACAAAAGCGGAGTGATCATTCCGAACGCCGCCGCAATAATGCAGACGATAAGAAAAAGTTTGTCTTTGAATACGCGTTTTAAATCGATTTTTAACAAATTAATCATGCTGCACACCTCCGATCAAGCCCAAATAGTAGTCCTCGATACTCGATTCGTGACAGTTGATACCCTCGATTTCGATGCCTGTGTCTAACAATCCGCGCAACAACCCGTTTAAATGCACGTCGCCGAAAATCCTTGCGCCGCGCGCCGTCGGAGCGAACTCTGTACCCTGCAAATTCGTCTTCAAATACTCCATGAGTTTTTCCCGATCTTGCACGTTGATAAACACCGTAGGCCGGCATTCGTTTCTCAACTGCTCCGCCGTGATTTCCTTGACCAGCTTGCCCTTAGAAATGATACCGTATTTCGTCGCCACCAACGCGAGCTCGGTAAGGATATGCGAGGAGATTAAAAAGGTGATTTTCTTCTCGAAATTGAGCTTCAAAATGAGTTCTCTTATCTCGACGATGCCCGCAGGGTCTAACCCGTTCATGGGTTCGTCCAACACGATAAATTCGGGGTCGCCCAGGAGCGCCATTGCGATGCCTAATCTTTGGCGCATGCCAAGCGAATAATCGCCTGCGCGCTTGGGGCTTTCCCACATTTCCAAAAGCCCAACCTCGGCAAGCACTTCTTGCATCTTCGCCTCATCGCGAAGCCCCAACAATCCGCCCTGCATCTTCATGTTATCCGCCGCCGACATATTCAAATAAATGGACGGCGTTTCCACGATTGCGCCGAGCTTTTTTCTCGCCTCTAAAACTGCCTTGGATTCGTTGGACTCGCCAAAGAGTTCAAAACCGCCCTCAGTGGGAGAAATCAAGCCCGCAATCAAACGGATAATCGTCGTTTTGCCCGATCCGTTCTCGCCAACGAAGCCGTAAATGTCCCCTTTTTCGATGTGCATATTCACTTTCCGCAGCGCCCACTGGTTTTTATAGCGTTTGGAAAGGTCGAAAGTCTGTAAAACGTATTCCATACATCCCTCCTCATTCGATAGGTCGCTTCATCATTCTATCGCGCCTATTGTTATCATTGTATCACAACAACCGCAAAAAAGCAATAGAAAAAGTATAAATCGTCTTGATTGTATGCATTTTTTTACCGCCAAACGCAAGCGCCGTTCCCTCTCGATACGAATGATATTATTTTATTTGACTTTTTATGGGAAAATATATATAATGAACGAAAGGACATGCAAGCGATTTTCGTTTGCACGGAGGAACTATGGAGAATTTCGAGCTTTATAAAAACGCGGCAACCGCCGTCAAAACGCACTTGAAACATACGTGGGAGTATTTAGAACAGCAGGTTGAATACGTCAATTTCCTCTTGTTGCGAGGCGAAGTTCAAAATTATGACCCCGAGGACAAGGAAGGTTCTGCCCTGCAAAAAAGCGTTCTCAATAAAGTAAAACGTTTGATAAGCAAGGACGCCGCGTTTGAAGAAAGGGAAATTTTCGTTGACAATACGTTTGCCGACCTTTTCGAGGAATATTTTGCCGTCATTTCCGCTCTGCAAAAAATCAAAACGGATGACGCAAGCAGCCACAGCGCGAAGCTGGAAGAAATGTATACTCAAATCGCTGCGGTGCGTACTCTTATCAAAAAAACGGACGCCTTTATCACTTTGTTGGACGAGCCCATCGCGCTCCCCGACGGCGAGCGGATAAAAGACGACCGTATCGAGCTGACTTTGCATTCTCTTCAGCAGTTGACGGGTACGCAAACGGAAGAAAAATCGCGCGATTATAAAAAACTGCTTTTTCTGCGCGTGTTCGGGCGGCCCTGTTTTTTCCTGGCGGTCATTTCGCTGATAATCCTCATTGCGCTGGTCACGGCGGAAACGGTGATTATGGGTATCAAAGCTAAGGATTTGGAATATTTAAAACAAGAATCCATCGAAGCGTATAATGCGGCGGTCAATGCATTGGGCGGTACGGTACTCGTGCATCCCGTAGGAAAGTTTCTCTTCGTTGTCACGCAGGAATGTATTTGGATAGGTCTTCTTTCCGCGCTCTTGTATCTGATTATCGGAAGAATCGTCTTGAAGAAATTGAAACAAGTACAAGACCCTTCCCCCGCTTTGAAATATCTGCTCGCTTGGGCGTATATCGATATGGGGATTTCCCCTTTTATCGTCAATATGGAAGAACACCGTTTGCTGATGTTAGAAGCAGCCGAGGACGGGTACGTGGACGCTTACGTGCGGTTGGGCGTTCTGTATGAAAAGGGACATTTCTCCACCAAAAAGGAAAAAATGTCCGAAAAGGATAGACTGGAAAATGCGATGCGCTGTTACAAGCACGCGTTCCCTAACAAAAAAGCGATTGAAAAATTCAACAAAGCCAAAGCAAAATTGGAGAACGCACAATGAAAAGTGTTTACATATCTTACGCAAACGAGGATTTGCAAACCGCCAAGGAACTGCAATCCATCTTGCAAAATGCCGGCGTAACGGCGATCGTCGTCGAGCATACGACTTTTAACCCCAACGGCGACGTTGCAGCGGATATGCTGCAACAAATCAAAACAGCAGAAACCATGGTGTGCATTTTTTCTAAGTTCACCAACGATTCTAACTTTGTATCCATCGAGTTAAACGCCGCGGTAAAACGCGAGAAAAAAGTGTTTATCCTCAATACCGACCGCACCGAAATTGATAAAAAGAACAATTTCGTGCTTGCCAATTCGGTAACGCTGACCAATCGGGAATTAAACAAAGCCGCGCAGGAATTGCTTCCACTCCTCGCGAAAGGAGGCAGCCATGCGTAACGTTAATGCCAACGGAAAAAGCGGCGTAATCGACGTCTTTATCAGTTATAGCTCCGCTGACGAGCAAATTGCAAACATGGTCGTGGAAGGGCTGTCCGAACGCGGCGTAAATTGCTGGAAAGCAGGTACGTATACCATCAACAGCGGCGACGACTTCCGTGAAAAAATCGCGCAGGCTCTTGACGAGTGCAAAATCTTCTTAATTATTTTATCCAAACACTCCATGTCCACCCCTTGGGTTCGCATCGAATTGACCGAAGCGTTGCGAAAAAATAAGAAAATTTATTCTTTGCGCATTGACGATTCCCCCTTGGATGAGATCTTCGAGTTCAAACTGGGTTGCAGCCAAATCAGCGACGGTACGCGCAATCTCGTCCCCGTCTTGGAAAATTTGTCCATGAACATCAAAAAGGACCGCGACGCGCTTTTGGAAAAGGAAAAATCCAGTATCTATTCACAGGCGAAAGGGTATCGATTGTTCAATTTTTCCCTCATAAATCGGCTCTTTTTCCTCTTCCCTCTCCTCATGACGATTTGGCGCGTTATCTACGTTGTCAACAACCCCGTCAGCTACGAGGACACTTTCTTCCGCGTCATGGACGAGCTATCTTCGCTCTTCCTAATGCTGCTCATTTACATTTTCGTGCACGCTTACTACCGCTCCAACCTAAAAAAATACGCCGAGCTGGGCTGTACTTCTGCTGAATATTTAACCTTTAAGCGGTTTTTCCATCCGCTTAGCAGCAAGGCAAAAAAACAAAAAGGCTTGGTTTATTTGCAACGCGCGGCACACGGCGGCGACCACAGAGCCCTTTTCGCCTTGTCTAAATTTTTGTCCCAAGGCAAGCACGTGAAAAAGGATGAAACCCTTGCCAAGGAATATCTGGACCTCGCGCAAAAAGAGAGAAAGAGACTGTTTTCCAAAATCAAGCAAAACAAAGTTTCTTTCATCGTCAATATTTTTCTTACTCTCTTTTTGTTGGCGGTGTACGTTTACGGGTTCTTGCTCATCAGTATATAAACGCTAAAATATAAAACAAAACCCCGACTTTCCCTTTGGATTTGTCGGGGTTTTTATTTGTGTTGTTTGATAAAGTATCGATTAAAGCTGGCTTTCCAATTCTTTTAAGCGTCTCTTATTTCTGCCCATGCTAAAGAGACAAATAATCCCTTTTATTACAAGGAATATACCGAAATATATCCCCACGATATAGACCAACAAGAACCGCAAGAACCCATTTTTGGTCAGCGCTTTGCCCAACCCAATGTATATCTGAATGGAAAAGACAAGCATCGCAATCAACGCGCCTATTATCACAATTTCCGACTCGGACGACATTGACGAAGCGCTAGAAATGAGCAAAGCAAAGCATACGTACGTCAAAAATTGGAACAAGGCAACCTTCGGGTATGCAAGATTCTTTTTGACGTCGTTAATTTCGCGTTCTACTGCCGTGCGGGAAACGGAAGACAGTTTCGGCGCTTCACTGCGTTGCTCCTCGCCCGAAGTAATTCTAAAAGGATATTCGATTACTTTGGAATCGTCAATCCAAATCAACGCGGTATACGTCCCGGGCGCTTGCGCAAACCCGTTCGCCTCGCGAATAATCCAAGGCAACGAGAATCTATCATTGCCGGGTACAAACTGGATTTTGGTGATATTTTCATGCACCAACACGTCGTTTCCATCGAAAATTCGGAGTCCAACCGTTCTTGCCGCCGCCTCTGTCTGCGCGCGCAAAAGATGACAATGGAAATGGACCGTCGTGTTTCTGCGGACGTTGATATTCTGCGAATACGTACCCTGCGGCCATGCGTTTTGTGGCGTGTTCGAGCCTATCGTGCTGACTCTGGATATCGCGGACGGACCGCCGATACGGCTCTGTTTCGTAGTGATATAGTCCCCCGTATCCTCTACCGCAACGGGTTTGGGCGTTCTTTTGGGGATTTTTATGGAAGAGATGTCCGCCTTGGTATCCTCTTCCGAGCCCTCTCTGCAACATTGCAACAGCTTCGCTTTGAGCAGTTCTTCAAGGAACGTTTTGTCCTCTTCGTGTCTGTAACGGAAAAGGGATTGTTTCGCCCCGAGCTGCAAACCAAGCCCGTGTTTGAGTTTGGTTTCCTCGAGATAAACCACCAACATTTCCTTGTTTTCGGTGGCAGCGAGATTGATTTCGTTGCGGCAGTTGATAGACTCTACGGAGTTCGGCGAAAGGAACGCCAACATGCGTTCGCAACCGAGCAAATGCTCCTCAATATAAGCGGGCCATTCCGTACCTGCCTCGATTCCTTGATCGTACCAAACGCGGAATCCGCCAGCGATCAATGCGTCAACGATGGGCAAGACGATTTCCGCGTCCTTATGCGCATAGCTGACGAAAATGTAATTTTTTTCTCCCTCGTAAATAGCCATTGCTACAAACCTCTTCCAAGGCGCTGTAATTTGCCTACGCCGTTGCTTGATTGTTCGATATTAAAGTAATTATACAATATTTTACAGCAAAAAGCAAGGCAAGATGACAGAATTTCGACATTTTTATGCGCTTTTCCGCATGTTTTTTCATTCTTTTATAATTTTCTCATCAACGCAGGCAAAACCGTTTCAAACTTCACCCCGTACCAATGCGTAGGGTCGTTTTGCGTGTTTTCTATACAAAGCACGGTATAATCCGCAGCAATTTTTGCCGACTCGAAAAGGCTTTTTCCTTTCAGCAAAGCCCCCGTAAAGGCGGAAGCGTAAACGTCGCCCGTACCGTGGCAGCCCTTTGTAATACGCTTATGCTCATAGTGATCCATCTTACCGTCTTCGTAAACTACGACGCCCGTTTTATCGGGTGCATATCCTACGCCTGTTAAAACAATCGTTGAACATCCCAACTTACTTAAAGCCGCAAGCAACCCTTTTATATAATCTTCGTCATAACTTTCTTTGTATTGTACGCCGGCAAGGAAACAAGCTTCGGTAATGTTCGGCAGCAGAATATCCGCAGAGGGGCAAAGCGTTTTCATTGCTTCCACGTAGTCTTGGTCGAAAATCGGATATAATTTCCCATTATCCGCAAAAGCTGGATCAACAATCTTTACAGCTCCGTCTGTACCCATCGTATCTAATATATCTTTCACGTAACCGATCTGTTTGGTA
>JAZQGK010000040.1:0-5633 GCA_045539975.1 Candidatus Scatosoma sp.
TATGGTAATAATCTTTTTGTTGTGCCTTTTAAGTACACCTGACATTGTTTAAAGCCTTCTGCATATCCCGCGCCACATTGATACCCTCTATATCTCGAACAGGTTTTTACCATGTCCGCAAAGTCGATACCGTCGTGTTCACGCATCCATACAAGCTGGCTTTCGTGACATTCCAGCATTTCAAGTTTTAAATCAATTTCCTCGGAAATATCCACGTATTCCGTGGGGTTGAAATTCACCCCTGCGAGCGTGTCCATGTAGTAGATGGGAACAAGCTTTGCAGGTTCTTTGTACTTGCTCGCATAGTTGGGCAGCGTTGCCGTAAAGCTCGCATCGAATACCAAACGCGCAACTGCCGTATGATCGGGCATATAGTCATCAGGGTTGTGTGTGATGATAAAATCAGGATTTGCATACTTGATAATATCCACAAGCTTGTCACGAGCTTCTTTATTATTATCGTAGATTTCAAGGTCGTCAAAGCCTGCGCAAATCACTTCAATCCCTGCCATTGCCCCCGCTTTTTTTGCTTCATTTGTGCGAATTACGCGAAGCTCATCAGGTGGAATGACAACATGTCCTAAGTTACCGCTCGAAACATGACACACGATTACCGTATCACCGCGTTTTACACACTTTGCAAGCGTACCGCTACAAGCAATTTCAATGTCGTCGGGATGTGCCCCAATAGCTAATACTCGCATATAACTACTCTCCTATATTTATTGATAACACAATTATACTATACACGATCTCTGCATTCAATGTCTATAAATATCCTAAAATAGTAAAATAATATACTTGATTTTTTAACGAGATTGTGTTACAATTTTTACATGAAAACTTACTTCCAGCATAAATTAGAAAACTTAATCAGCGTCAACAAAATCATCACCATACACTATTTCGAATTCAAAAAAAATTTCCAAACCGCAGGCGAAGCGCATGACTTTTGGGAAATCGTTTATGCGGAGCGAGAAAGTCTATTATGCACAGCAGACGGACAAGAAATTTTTTTGGCGCAAGGGGAAATTTTATTCCATAAACCTAACGAATTTCATACGCTTGCCGCAAATGGAAAAACCGCCCCGAATGTATTTATTTTGTCCTTTGTATGCAAATCCGAGTCAATGAAATTCTTTGAAAACAAAAAGTTTCCTTTATCTGCCCATTTGGCGAAATTTCTCTACTCCATTTGGGAAGAAGGAAAAAAGACCTTTGATATCCCATACTCCGACCCGAATTTGAAAAAGATGAAACTGCTACCCTACCCCACTCTAGGCGGGGAACAGCTAATCAAAAACTATTTGGAGATATTCTTAATCAATCTCTTACGCGACCAAACAGAAACTCTGCAGGGCAACGACACCTTTTTGCCATGGGCAGAATTATCCGCAAAGCCCATTGAAGATGTTATTGCCGTTCTACAAAGCAATCTCTACCATTCGCTGTCCATTGATGATATTTGCGCGCAAACCGCATACAGTAAAGCATACTTATTCCGCATTTTTAAGGCAAAAACGGGCAAGACGATTATGTCCTATTATTTGGAGCTAAAAATAAAGCAAGCCAAACAGTTGCTACGGGAAAACGAGTTATCCGTACGGGAAATCGCCGAAAGACTTGCTTTTAATACCCCCGATTATTTCACCAAGACTTTCAAGAGAATTGTCGGTCTAACGCCGCTTTCCTATAAAAAACGCTCTACTCGCATTGATTAAATTCTCTTTACACCATTATATCTAAAATATATGCAAAGGCTCCTTTGAACGGAGCCTTTTTTATAGTATTTCGACTGCATTTCTTGAAAATAAAGATTTCTATTCCTGTTTCCAACTACTCTCAAAGAATATTTAGCTCTATTTCTATAGAATGAAAGCAATCCTTATATCCCTTTTTTTTCTCTATTTTGTATGTTTTTCTTAATGATTAAATATACAACCATTCCTAAACACACCAGCGCGCATATCGCAAGCAAAACCCAAAAAACAGCTATCCACCCAAAGTTATCAGCTATCTCTCCTAACCCGTAAGAGCTAATAGTAGAGCCTAAATAGCAAAAGCCGTTCAAAATGCCTGCTACGAGTCCCGAATTCACTTTCCCTTTCATAAACAAAGGAAAAATAGACGTTATCACACTGTTTGATGAAGACACGAGGAAACACATCAGCGCAAAGCCTATCAAAGTCAATACAAATTGATTTAATGATAAACAGCCGATTACCGTCGCCATAATCACACCCGAACATAAAAACACCAGTCCCGACTGCAAAACGTAATCAGGAATTTTTTTATGTAAGTTGACCGCAAACAGATTTGCAAACATGGAAACCGCAGGTAAGGCTAACGTTAAAATAATCGAAAAGGATCCGTCAAGCTGATACTGTTCTTTTAATATCGAAGGCACCCAAGTAATTAATCCGTCTTTAATTAAGTTCGTTGCAACGCCGAAAATTGCAAGCATCACTATGCTTAATAAGAGTAACGATTTATTAAAATCAGTAATTTTTTGCTCGGTCTGCATCTCTGTTTTCGTTTCTTCTTGATCGCTTTCTTCCCTTGCCTTTTGGACAATTCCCGAAAAGGAAAAGAGCCACAAGAATGCAACAATTAAAAACAAACACGCAGGCAAATAAAAAGACAGCTTAAAATCAAGCTTTACAAACAACGCGCTTAACACATAAATTAAAAACGTTCCCGTCGCTACAGTCGTCCCCATTACGACGCTCGCCTTAGACATATACTTTTTACTTACATTTTCCGACAGCGTACGAATTAAACTCGGCCATAAAACGGACATTGCAAAACCGTTTAATAACCACAAGTATTTTACAATCGTAAAATTATTAGAAATACCAACGATAAAGTTTATTAAACCCGAAGTGAACAAACTGAAAAATATCATCCACTTTAAGTTGTACTTCTTGCAAAAAAGCCCGTTGATAACCTGTCCGACTGCATACGCAAAAAAGAAAAACGTACTTGCAAGCCCAGCCGTAGAATGGTCCACTTGATAGAAGGACATGACTTCGTTAATATTTGCCGAATAATTGACTTTCCCTGTATAAGAGCAGGCGTAAATCAGCCAACAAAGCCACATCAGCATTACGCTCGCCTTTACGTTCTTTATCACAATTACTATCTCCCCTTGAGAAATTTTGTCCGTTTTTCCTTGATTGCGAGAAGCAGTAACAAGCGTTATACAGACAAAATCAAACCGTCGTACGCTACGTCAATACCGTCTTTTTGCAGAATTTCCACCGTCTCTTCGTGCGATTTATGTAAGGACGGCGCTAAATGCGACGCATACACCCGCGCATTTTCGGCAATCGTACCCCATTTTTTGAAAGAAGGCAACATTAAACGAATCATAGGAATCGTATTGTGTTCCCCGATACGATAATCCCCTTCGTAATCGCCGCACGTGCAATCAAGCACCAGCAAATCAAGTCCCGCGCCTTTCAACGCATAATAGGTTTCGTGTAAAAACCACGCGCCGTCAAGGGCATAGAATATTTTTTTACCATCTACTTCTAAAAGGATATGTTGCGGAAAGAAATCTGCGTCATGATTAGCAAGCAACCCCGTCACCTTCACGTTTTCGTCCACGCTATACTGCGTTGCCTTTTGCATATACATCCACTCCACACCTTCGATGTCAGGCGTTTTTGCATCAAAGCGCACCCAAACGCGAAGTTTTCTTTCGCTTGCCGCCGCAATTTGCCGAATGTGCTCTGCATTATAATGGTCGCTATGAAAATGCGTCACGAAAATATCCGTAATTTGAGCAGGATTTACCTTTGCGATACGCAACTCGTCCATACAGTGATACCCGCAATCAATCAGGTATTTCCCGTCCACTAAAGCGCACGAAGAACGGCGAGCGTCCTTATCAAACACGTCTTTATATGCCGTTTCAAGCAACGGCGAATAATCACACGCGCAAGTGCCTAAAAATATAAAGTCCATTTTCCTTTCACTCTCCTAATAAGCTTCTATATTTTTCGCAAATGCAATCAACGGCGCCGTTGCCCAAGGATGAAATAAACTTGTATTCCATTTTTGATTTTTACCCCAAGCCTCAAAAGTCGTTGTTGCCCCTTCTTTTAGCATGTTCAACCATGCGCCGTCGTCCACCGCAAGCGTTTCCGCCGCTTCCGTTTCTCCACATTTTACCAACGCCGCCAACGCAAAGTACGCCATATACACACCCATGCTCGTCAACTTCTTTTGACGTATAAACTCGACAATAGCTTGTTCCTTATTCGCGTCTATACCTATATCAAATAACAAGGGTAATATATTAGAATGAACAGCCGTATGTGCTTTCTCTGCCGAATCACAGTATAACCCCAACTTCGGATTATAAAATAAATCAACAAACGACTTTTCAATGCTATCTATCGCCAAATCTACCCTTTCGCCCAGCGTATCGCAAATGCTTTGATAAGCTTTCAAAAAACCTATCCAAAATGCATTGAGAACGTTATGCTTTCCTTGTCCTATCGGCTTTGTCAACGGGAAGTTATAGCCGTCGCGCAGGTTGTCTGGCCAATCGACCAAATTCCACTTCTCCGTAACACCTTCTATCAACCCGTCTTCTTGCGCGTACTGTAAAAAATATTCATATACACCCTTGATGTACGGCAAGGTGGATTGCAAGAACTCTTTGTCTCCGTCGCATTTATACACCCACACAACAAGAGCGGGCAACAACAATGAATAATCGGCAATTTCCTGCATAAACGAAGAAGTAGAAACCGCCATAATGCCTTTGCATATAAACGCCGAATAACAAAAATCTATAATCGATTTTTTAAGAAGGGTTGTGTCCCCTGTTAATACGCATTGCGCCCTGCCCGACACGCATATATCCCCAAGATATTGTCCTTTTTCTCTCGTGGGACAATCCACAAAGACTTCCTGCGTACCGTATTTTATCGTATTTTCACAAAGTTGTAAAACTTCTTTCAATCGCTCGTTTTTCGTTTCATAAACGGCTTTTTTTTCAAAGGGATAATGACGAATAATCATACCCATGTCCGTAACGAACACATTTTCAGGAATAACCATTTCACAATATCGAAATGCTTTATAGTCAAACTGTTTTAACTCGTCTTCGCCGCCTGATAAAATCCATTCTTCTTCATATCGGCAATTACACCGCATATCAAAACGCACACTTCCGTCAGCGTTTAACTCTTCCCCAAAGCGGAGCAAAACTTTATCGCCTTTCTTGCCTTTTGCTTTCGCCGTCAAATAGCCAACCGTTTCCTGCCCAAAATCAACAAAAAGTACGTTTCCTTTTCTCTCCGTGACAACGGGGGATTTTTTATATACACAAAGAAGCTGTATCGGGGATTTTTGTAAAATGTAGTCTGCATTTTGATACACGCTTGCCGTTTGCCAAGTACTATCGTTAAAATTTTCTTTTTCAAAACCTACTTCTTTTGCACCCGAATCATATCTTTCCGCAAAAGCAGTTTCGTATCCGAATACGCCGCAGGCAGAATACCCCGTATGCGTTGCCGTCAGCCAACTTTCATCGCTAACCAAAACGATTTTTTCGTCCAAGAGCAGCTCGCACCACAACATAGAACGTAAATCCCCTGATACCCAAACACGGTTTATCA
>JAZQGK010000041.1:0-16817 GCA_045539975.1 Candidatus Scatosoma sp.
CTTAAGAATGCTTGGGTTGCAGAATGGACGCCCGGCGAAGAACAGCCCCCTGTGGATAGCCCTTCTTCCAACACGGACGTTCCTCCTGCAGACGATAGCTCTTCTTCTAATACGGACGTTCCTCCTGCAGACGATAGCTCTTCTTCCAACACGGACGCTCCTTCCGCAGTTGTAAGCGTTTCCTTGAATGCAGCATCTTTCGGCATTGCAAGTGACAAGTATACCTATGACGAAGTTTCGGCTACCATCGGTGGTACGACGTTCAGCGCAATCCAAGTTGGTAACTATCCCGACGGTTTTCTTCGTTTCAGAACGAAAGAAGGCGTACACGGCTCTATCTGGAATACGACGGCTTTCTCTGGCAAAATCACAAAACTCGTGTTCACCCTTAACCCTGCAAAATCGGGTTATGCAGATAATGCTTACGTTCTTAAACTTGGTAACACCGCAGCTTGCGACGAAAAGACGGTAGACCTTAATACGACGACTGATAGTGTTTGGACGATTGAAATCACCGGTACTTATACTTATTTCAAAATCGAACATAACAACACCCATACGCAGTACTGGGATTCCCTTGAAATCTTCTACGTTTCCAACGGCGAAGTTCCTCCTGCAGACGATAGCTCTTCTTCTAACACGGACGTTCCTCCCGTAGACGATAGCTCTTCCTCTAACACGGACGTTCCTCCTTCTTCGGAAGATTCGACGACCCCTTCCAATCCTACGACGCCTGCTGAAATCGTAAACGCAGCATACGCTTTGGAAAAAGGCGCATCTCTTTCTGGTACATACACCCTTACGGGCGTTATCCTTTCCGCAGAAGCATACAGCACCGACCACAATAATATTACCGTAGTTATCAGTGTTGACGGCGCAGATGCAAGCAAAACCATTACCTGCTACCGCATGAAGGGTGAAGGCGCAGACGTAATCGCGGCAGGTTATACCATCACCGTAACCGGTACGTTGACGAACTACAACGGTACAATCGAATTTGCTACCGGCTGTTCTTTGGATTCTTATGTTTATGGTGAACCTCCCGTAAAAGAAGGTATAGAACTTAGTTTTGCTGACGTTGCAAACCGCACGTCGTTTAACGAAAATCAACAAGTTTGGTCTCAAAACGGTATTACTGTTACCAATGATCAAGCAAGCAGTACCAGCCCTGTTGCTGATTACAGCAACCCTGCTCGTTTCTACAAGAGTTCTAGCCTTACCATCGAATGCGAAGGTATGACAAAAATTGAATTTGTTTGCAATAACGGCACCTATGCAACTGCTCTTAAAAATGCTATTACGGATACGAACGTTACCGTAACAGTTAGCGGTACGAGTGTTATCGTTGAATTTGCAGCAGCTACCGATTCTTGGACAATCGAATCTTTGAGCGGCGGTCAAGTTCGTATGAACAGCATTTACGTAACAAAATAATTTTTCGTTTGCTAACAAACAAAATAATCCGCCTCTTTATGGGGCGGATTTATTTTTCCTTCACTTTTATATTGTATAAAACAACGGAGTTCTGAAAAGAACTCCGTTGCGTTTTATTTTACCTTGTTTTCGGGTGTTTATTTGTTTAAATTTTTAAATTCTTCAAACGCCGACATGTTTGTGCGCGTCGTCAACAGCGGCGTAATAGAGATATATCCTGCTTCTAATGCAACCGTGTCACGGTTGATATCGTCGGGTACAGCGTCGGGGATTTGGTCGCCCTCTTGTAAGTACAAATCTTCCCCTTCCATTTTGATAAAACGGTCGGAGAAATATTCCGTGCCTTGGTAAGTAATGCGAATCCCTTTTGCCTCGTGGGGAATATTCACGTTAAAGAGCCTATTTTTCTCTAACAGTTTGTTCTTAACGATAAATTCGTAGACCTCGTCAAAATATTTAGACGCCGCTTCTTGCCCATCGGGATAAGCGGATAACGCAACGGCGTTCATGCCCAAGCGCGAAGCTTCGAAAATTGCGCCGACCGTGCCCGAATACACGATATCCGCGCCCAAATTAACGCCGCGGTTGATACCCGAAAGCACCAAATCGTACGTTTGGTGCAGCCCTGCCGAGGCGAACCGCACGCAATCGGCAGGCGTGGACGCCATCGAATACGCCGTTACGCCGTCTATAAACGGCACTTTCTTAATTTCTACCGGCTGTACAAACTCTATCGCCTGACTTTTGCCGCTTTGTTCCACTTTGGGAGCAACCACCGTTACTTCCCCTAATTTTTTAGCCCATTCTGCCAACAGACGGATACCCAACGTATTGATTCCGTCGTCGTTTGTAATCAATATTTTCATAACCAACCCTTGTTGTTTTCCTTATAATTTTTTAACAGTTCGTCCGCTTCTTGCAAAAGCGCTTTCATTTCCGCTTTGGAATGCACCGTAGCTCCTGCCGCGCAGGCATGGCCGCCGCCGTGGTACTTTTCAGCAAGCTCGCTGACCGTAACGAAACGGGAACGCAACCGCACGCGAATACTGCCGTCGCCGCTGTCGATAAACGCGATCCAAATCAAAGCGTTTTTAATGCCTTCCATGTATGAAACGGACGCGCTTGCTTCTTCGTTGGACAAGTGGAATTTCTTTTTCATGCCCTTGGAAACAAACAACGACGCAACGCCGCTTTCGCTGATTTTCATCTTTTTATAGACATACGATTCAAACTTGAACGCACTGAAATCCTTTAAATACAAGTTCGCATACAGCGTATCGGTATCCACGCCTTGGTCCAGCATCAAACCCGCCAAACGCATCGTTTCCCCCGAAACTTCACGGAAACGGAATCTGCCGGAGTCGGTTACCATACCGCAATAAATATACGTTGCCGCCTCTTTATCGATTTTCAGCTCCGTTTGGAACGCCTCGTAAAACGCCGCTACCATTTCGCACGTAGACGAACGGTTTTCTTCCACCCATTCGTACTTGCCATAGCTCTCCACGGGGATATGGTGGTCGATTTTAATGAGTTCTTTACAGAGCGCATATTTTTGGTTAGAAATACGCTTGCTTGTTCCCGTATCCAGTACGATACCCAGCGCGTCGACGTATTCTTCCTCGAAAAGCGGTTCGTCCTCTGCGCCCAAAAAGGCAAGGTAATCGGAAAAGTCCGCGTTTTGCAGATAAATTTTCTTTTCCGGATAGGTCAACCGCAAAATCGCCTGCAAGCCCTTGGTAGAACCCACCGCGTCGCCGTCGGGACGGAAATGGCGGAAAATAATAATTTTATCGTATTCTTTGATTTTCTCTAATATGATTTTCATATTCTCGTTCATAACTATTCTCCTTTATCCAAAGCGTTCAAATCCGCAAGCAAAGCCATGGCTTCGGCTCTGTCTTTCAAGGACGCGCCGCTGGCTTTTGCGTGCCCGCCGCCGCCGTATTTCACCGCAATCGGGTTGATATTATATTTCGCGGAACGGATTTCACAAAGAACTTTGTCTTCCGTTTCCGTGAAGTTGACCCAACTATCCACGCCGCGCAAATCGGACATCGTATTGACCATGCCACGCGAAATCGTGAACGTGTCCGCGTTGTAGGTTGCCAGTTCTTCTTTCGTCGTGTAGATGTACGCAACTTTATGTTCGGTCATCTGAATTTTTAATACAAACTGCGCACGGAGCTTGACAAAGGCAAAATCGTCCGCGTACAACTGCGAATAGATAGAGTTTGTATCAAACTTTCTCTCCATCAACGCCGAAGCGAGACGGAAAGTGTTGGCATTCGTCGAATCGTAACGGAAACGCCCGGAATCGGTCACCATACCCGTAAATAAAGCTTTTGCCGCCTGAGGGTTTATTTCAAAACCAACGGCGAGTAGGAACTCCGTCAACAATCCGCAGCAGCTTTCGTACGAAGTATCTACCACTTCCAGTTCCGCGATATTTTCGCAGAAAATATGATGGTCGAAGCGCACGGTTGCCGCGGCTTTTTTATATCTATCGTCCGAAATCAAGTGCGCAGAACCGCAATCGAGAATGACAGCCAACGCGCCCTCGTATTGTTCGTCTAAAACCTCGTCCATCGTCGAACCGTCCATAAACGAAAACCGTTTCGCATCGTCCCCCACCGCATAAACGGCTTTGCTTGGAAACGTCGCTTTCAACGCTTCTTTCAGCCCGATTTGACTGCCCAAAGCGTCGCCGTCGGGATAGGAGTGACGGTGAATGATAATCGTATCATATTCTTGCATCTTTTGTGCTATCTTTGTAAACATATCTTCCTCATTATTCCCCAAAATATCCGTGATAGCGAACTTTGTAAGGGGAATCCTTAAATAAAAATTCGTGTAATTCAATAAAATAATCGTCCGTCATACTCGCAATATAGTCCACAACCAACTGGTTAGGTTCTTCCTTGCCGTACGGGAGTTCTCGCCACGGCGTTTTGCTGTTGACGTACCGAATATGATGCGTGAAAATCGGCGAAGTTTGACAGCCCTTTTTCACGTCCTCTAACAACTGATTATACGTTTGCGACATCATCGGCGCAACCACTTTCGAAAGCCCGGTATGCTGACCGGCTAAATTATAAATTTTATCGTAGTTTTCCTTTTTTGCCGTTTTTAATGCATTGAAATGCTCTTCGTCCAGTTTAATGTACGGCTTGCCGTAGCTGTTTTCAATGACGTTGACCATCAAATTTTGCACCATTTCTTCATTGTCTTTGCCAAGCTTGCCTAACGAAAACTCGTTTTCCGAAACCGCGCCGGCTAAGATGGCGTCCTGCCTATCCTTGCCAAGGTATGCGATAATATCCGAAATCCGCACCACCGCACCTTCCAACGTCGAGGGCATGATTTTGTCGGCGTACGTCTTATCCAGCGCGCACTTTTCCATAATCTCGTCCAGCTCCGCAAAATCCTTTACAGGTACGGGTTCGTATTTAGAAAGCTCTAATTCGCCGTTGTGGCTGGCGATGCCGTACAAAGTTTCCAAACCAAGGTTGCACGGATGGATTTTATCCAACACGCGTACCGAATGAATATTATGCAAAAAATGCCTGCCCGTGTGCTCGAAATACAGTTTATCCAGCAAGCTTTCGCCCGTATGCGCAAACGCCGGGTGTCCGATATCATGCCCAAGCGCAATCGCTTCGATGAGTTCTAAGTTTAAGCCCAAGGCTTTCCCGATATTCCTCGCGATGCGCGAAACCAACTGCACGTGCAAGCTTCTGCGCGTTAAATCGTCGTTCTTGAACAGAGAAAACACCTGCGTTTTGTCTGCGTAACGGCTGAAATACGGGCAGTGTAATATCTTATCAATATCTCGGAGCAACGGCCCATACCACCCCGAGCCCTCTTGTTCTGCTACTCGGCGCAATACCTTGCTCTCATCGAAACTCCTGTCCGCATCTTGCCCTTTTTTCTTTTGTTGATTCGAAATTACTTCGTAATCCGTCATTTTCCACTCTCCGAGTCTTTTATACGACCTGCACAACCTCTTTTCCGTTATTCCATTCTTCTTTGGCGGTGACGTAATACTTCACGCCGTAAAAAACGGTTACGTCCTCTTGCATTTTGCCCGTCAAAGCGTATTTTTCGCTGTTTTCGCTTATTTCATACTCGCTGCCGATAAATCCCATATAAATATCGACGTAATCGGTGGGGTTGTAATCGTATTTACTGGAAATCGAGCCGCCGCCCGTGATATTACCAAACATTTCGCCCCAACCGCCCTCGTAATTGAGGTATTCTTGGAAATCGTTGTAATGGTTATAGGTATAGAAAACGTGATGCTCGCCGACTTCGTATACGCCGTCGCCGTCAAGGTCATTTTTGGCGTACACGATGCGCGCCGCACCGCGCGTGATGTCATGCCCGTCGTTATATATCGCCGCATCGTATTTAGGGTCGCAATCCGTCCCCGTCGTGCCGATGTCCATTTCATAATAATACAAAGTTCCGCCGCAGCCGCTGATGTTGGGCAAAACGGGTTCGTAAGGATATCTCGAAGTATCCCCCGAAAATTTGGTGTGATTGACGCGCAAATATTCCCCCCAAATGCTGTCGTCAGGGTCGGTATTCTTACTCGCCGAATAATTAGCAGGCGGTTCGCCAAACGCGTATACGTACGCCGCAACCTCTTCCAAGGTAATGTACGCGCCGCCTTTAAAAACTACGAACGCTTGGTTTCCGTATGCGTCCAAAACCGTGTACGAAAGCCCGTCTGCGCTCGTTTGCATTGCGCTGTTTCTAACGTATTGATTGTTATACATCGGTTGATAGTTAGAAATGGTGGGCGCTTGGTCGGGAACGGTCAACTCCCCCGACATAAAACCGTGCAAACTGCGATAATACGCGTCCTGCGCCGATGTCGCCACTTTATAATTTGCGTAAAACTCCGCCGCCGTCATTGTTGCGTACGGGTCGGAGCTCGGTTCAACGGGAGTATCGGTGTCGTCGGGGCCGTCGGGCGTATTAGAACCGCCGGGCAGTTCTTCTTCGCCCATCGCCACAAGACAAGCGTTCTTGATTTCGATTTTGTTCTCGCCGGTATTTGAGTTGTAATAATTGCAAATTACCCCGCTTAAAACGACCGCGTCGCCCACCTGCGGGGGTTGCTCCATCGCGTCGTAGCGGATTTTGCCCGTGGCGTCGTACGTGCCGTAGATGTACAGGGTATTGCCATTTTCGTCCGCAATGGTCATGTTGCCCCATTTCGTACTGTGGACGGCTTTCACCGTGCCTTTGACGGTATAGGCGGTGGTCGTGGACTCGTTATAGCTCAACGCGCCGCCGATGGCAAGGATTTCGGGAATGGTGGAATATTGCACTTCCCCTTTCGAACCATATCCGCCTTTTTCAATATATGCAGCAAGCAGGTCGCGTGCGAACGTTGTTTCGTCATAGCGCGCCACTTCCGTCAAGCCGTTGGGCGCATACGTAGACGTGTACGTGTCCGTCACGATATAATAAATACCGTTGGTGCGCAGGTTGTTTCGCACTTCCGCGCCATAGCTGTCGTAATAAATATGATAGTTGCCGTTGCTCGTTTCAAAGAATTTATCACGCAGTTTTGCGCCCGAAACGGAACAGAGCACGATTTGGTTATCGAAAGGGAAAATCCCCTGCAACGTACCGTACGTAACGTCGCCTATGCCCAAATCATACGGGCTGCGCGCGGACAAGAAACCGCCGCCAAGCACGATTTCGTACTCATCGCCCCATCTTTCCAACCCTGCCTCGTAATACAGCTGTGCGATTTTATCCGTCAGCTCGCTGCTGGAACGGTAGCTTTCGTTATAGCCCAAAACTTTATCCGAAATTGCGATTTGGTCGGCGTATTTATCCAAAATTTGGTCCACGAGCGGATCGCCGTCCAAGCCCACATACGTGCTGCTTGCGATATATTTCGCCGTGACCGCCTTATACGTTTCGTTGGCGAAGTTAATTTCAAACCGAGCATGCGAAATACCGTCGTTATCGCCGCCGCCCTGCAAATGGTACACGCCTGCGCTATCACGCATAACGTAGCTTTGGTGGGAATGCGCTTCAAACACCACGTCCACGTAGCCTTTGGACAGCGCCACGTCGTAATAGGAAGCGATGTCGGAATCGTTTATCAGCCTATCGCCGGCAAAAGACCGCCCATAGCCATCGTGGATAGAATACACGATAAAGTCCGCACCCTCTGCACGCAGTTTTTCCGATTCCGCTTTGACAAGCTGCGTCAAGGCGTTGCCGGTTTTGAAGTAGAAACCGCTGCTCTTGTCCCCGGAAATCGAGCTGTAACAATCGCCTATCGCACCGATAATACCGATTTTTACGCCGTTTTGTTCGATGAGGACGGACGGCTGACAATAGCTTTCCAGTTGGTTCGTGGTGCTATCGTACACGTTGATTGCCAAAAACGGGAACTGCGCAAGCTCTGCATTCGCCTCGATAACTTCTTCGCCCCAGTCATATTCATGGTTGCCAAGCGTCATGGACGCGAAATCCATTTCATTCATCCATTCCGTCAAAATAAAGCCTTTGGTGAGGTTGGATTCGGACATGCCCTGCCACGTATCCCCCGAGGAAAGCAAAACCGTGTTCGGATTGTTTTCGCGGGCTTGCTTTAAATAGGTCGTCAATTCGTCCACGCCCGGGTGCGAATCCCCGTCCGCCATCTTTCCGTGAATATCATTAATCGCATAGAAATCAAAGGTCGCCAAAACCCCTGCTTTGCATTCGTCGCAAACGCCGTTGTCGTCCTCGTCCACGTGCTCGTCACAGCCTGCGTCCTCAACGGGCGAAGAACTATCCGAGCTACTGGACGGAGCGGAACTACTCGAATCTTCCGGTTTGCTTGAATCCTCACTCGATGCATCACTCGAATTATCAGGGGTGCTGTCCTCAACGATAGAACTGTCCTCGCTGGGCGAGCTATTTTGCATCTGCGAACTGTTTGATGAGCTTGTGCTTGCGCCGTGAGAGCTCTCTTCCTCGATGGGCGAACTTTCTACGCTGCTCGAACTGTTCGTAATATTCGAACTGCTGGACGAATTCGAACTTGCGTCGCCTGCCCCCGGTACGTTACAAGAGCAGATAGCGAAACAAAAGCCGAATAACAAAGCCAGTAAACCTTTTTTCATGCGTTTTCTCCTTTTTTGTCCCTATGGGACAAAGTGCTTTACTATTATAACATATTTTTCTTTTCTTTTCAAGTACTTTACCGCAATTATACCCTTCGCGGCAAAAGAAAACCGCTCCTTGGTATAGGAACGGTTTTTTGTGTGCGTATTCTTTTGTTTTTTTGGTCACAGCACTCGTATTTCGATGCCGAGAACGCCGTATTTTTTCTGTTCTTCTTGAGAATAGTACGCTTCCATGTCGGACGGGTGCGCCAAAGCAACCGTATCCTTCGTGTAACCGCATTGCAACAACGGCAAAGCCGCGTACAAAGCCTGGAAATTCGGGAAAGAATGCAGCGCGCAAATTTTGCACCGCAGCGTTTTTTTGCCGTCCTGCGCGTGCGTGAAAATAATTTCGTCACCCACGCAAAGCTGTTGCCGTTTCTCATCGTTCAAACGCAGCTCTATGCTCTTTTCGCCGCGTTCTATCAAAGCAAACGGTTCGGCGTTTAAACGCATGGAATACACTTTCATCGCGTACCTGCCCCCATCATTTTATTATTTCGTACCGAAAAGTCTATCCCCTGCGTCGCCAAGCCCGGGCAAAATATACCCGTGTTCGTTAAGCTGTCTATCCTGCGTAGATACGTAAATTTTTACGTCGGGATGCGCTTCGGCTACTTTGGAAATGCCCTCGGGCGCGCCGATGATTGCCATGAAACGGATATTTTTACAACCGCGCCTTTTCAAAAGCGAAATCGCGTCGCAAGCGCTGCCGCCCGTTGCCAACATCGGGTCAACGAGAAGAACAAGCTTGTCCTCGATGCCATCGGGGAGCTTGCAGTAATATTCCTTGGGTTCTAATGTTTCCTCGTCGCGGTACATGCCGATATGGCCGACTCTCGCCGCGGGGAAAAGAGTATGCACGCCGTTTACCATGCCAAGCCCTGCGCGCAAAATGGGCACAATGGCAATCGCGTTATCCGCTACCACCGTTTGCTGGCAGGTTTCCAAAGGCGTCGTTACCGTTTTTACGGTGGTGGGAACGCCCTCTTTTAAGGCTTCGTAGGTCATTAGCGTGGTGATTTCCTCTACCAGTTCGCGGAACTCTTTCGTGGACGTTTTTTCGTCGCGAAGAATAGCGATTTTGTGGTTGATGAGCGGGTGATTAAAAACAACTACGTTTTCGTAATTTTTCATAATAGATACCTCATAGGGTTTATTTAACGCCCTTTTAACTTTTATTTCGTAATGATTATATCATTAACGTCGAAAAAAGTCAACGGTTTTACAACCTTCTGCCCCTCAAGCCCTCATGCCGTCTCATCTACCCCTTATTGCGTCCCTCGTTCCTCCTCGTTTCACCCTCTTTTTGCCCTCTCTCTATTCCTTTCGCTCTCCATTGCGCTCCTCGCACGAACCAACGCTAATCCGCAGCTTCGAGAGACCGACTTACACCAAAAAAAGACAACCACAAGGGCTGTCCTTTTTTGGTGTACCCGATTGGATTCGAACCAACGACACCCAGCGTCGGAGGCTGGTGCTCTATCCAACTGAGCTACGGATACGCGCTATTTTTTTGCTTTTTTTCTCAAAAGCATTTATATTTTACTATTTTTCACTTCCTTTTTGCAAGCATTTATGCTATACTATTTTCAAATTCCGAAAATTTTTGTCGGTCACGAAAAAGGATTGGTGTGGATTATGTCGAAAACTGTCGTTGTCGGTATGAGCGGTGGCGTAGATAGCTCGGTCGCGGCGTTGCTTTTAAAAGAACAAGGTTATAACGTCATTGGGCTCTTTATGCTCAACTGGGAAGAGAACGATGAAAACGGCTGCTGTACCGCCGAGGACGATTACGCCGACGTACGCCGCGTTTGCTCCGTCCTTGATATCCCCTATTATACCGTCAATTTCGCCAAGGAATACATGGACCGCGTGTTCGCCTATTTCCTCGCGGAATACAAAGCCGGCAGAACCCCCAACCCCGACGTGCTTTGCAACCGGGAAATTAAGTTCGGGCCTTTCTTGCAGGAAGCAAAACGGCTCGGCGCGGATTATATCGCCACTGGGCATTATTGCAAAATCGCCCACGAAAACGGCATTCATTACCTGCAAAAAGCCAAAGACCAAAACAAGGACCAAACGTACTTTTTAAACCAGCTTTCCCAAGCTCAGCTTTCCGACGTTTTATTCCCCTTGCAAGACATGGAAAAACCCGAAATCCGCAAGATTGCCTTAGAAAACGGCTTAGCAACCGCGAAAAAGAAAGACAGCACCGGTATCTGCTTTATCGGAGAACGCAATTTTAGAAAATTTTTACAGACTTATCTGCCTGCAACTAAGGGCAAAATCCTCGATTTAAGCGGAAAACAAGTCGGCGAACATATCGGCTTGATGTATTATACTCTCGGTCAGCGCCGCGGTTTGGAGCTTGGCGGCATCAAAGGCGAAGAAGAGGGCGGAAGATGGTTCGTCGTGAAAAAAGACCTTGTCAATAACGTCCTTTACGTTTCCCACGGCGACGAAGCGCCGCTGTATTCGAAATCGTGCGAGGTTTCCTCGTTTAACTGGATTCCTTTCCCCCCGAAAGCAAAAGAGTTTGATTGTATGGCAAAATTCCGCTATCGTCAGCCCGACCAGCCCGTTCACGTCAGCGTCCGCGAGAACGGCAATCTGCACATTGAGTTTGCCGAAAAGCAACGCGCCGTAACGGAAGGTCAGTACGCCGTTTTATACGACGGAATCAACTGTCTCGGCGGCGGTGTTATCGAAAGCGCGGAATATTGACTGTTTTTTAAAACTACCCACCCAGGTACGAGTTGAAACAACCTCGTACACGGTATGCCCGAATTTCCTATTTTTTAATTCATCGCATACCTGGTATCATCAAATTAAAACATGTGATAGCACGCACGGATACCATTTCTTTCCGTTGTGCTATTTTTTTATTGCATTACAAAACCCTTGACAATGCAAAAAATTTATTATATAATCTTTATATAATAAAATTCTAACAAAAAACGGAGGTTTCCATGAAGAAAATTTTATCTCATGTAACCGTCTGGGCGCTTTTGGGTTCGATTTCTTTCTCCTTGACGGGCTGCACAAACGACAGAGTTTCACGCCTCGCCCCGGAATACGCAGGCAGACACACCATTAACGTGTCCGCCCTTGAAGCCCTGCCCTCTACCGTGAACTACGATTTCCTCACCGACGATGAAACCGGGCTTATCGTGCTTTTCGACAACGCTACGGCAACCCATCGTATTTTCGATATTACCACGCAACAGTTCACCCCGAACGGTTCCAGCCCCGCAAGCTCTCCCATCCGCGTACTGGATAACGGCTTGCTGTATTCGGTAGAATACGCGGAAGACGGCACAAATTCCTATACTCTTTATTCCCGTTTGGGCAATCGAGTCATGGGCGAGGGGTCTATTGCCGACGGCGTGTTTAAAGACAGCGACACAACCACTCGTATCTACGTCAACTTAGAGGGCGAAATCGTAGAAGAAAGCCGTCCTTTCCAGGAAATTTTCAATAACTACAAAGCAGAAAACAGCTTGCGCGTGGGGGGGTATTACCTCTATTCCGGCGGTCATTCCCTCGCGTCCTCTTTGCAAAATATTATCGTGTACGATTCGGACGGCACGCAAATCCGCACGTTTAGCCCTACTTTGAAACTGGGGCTTAGCTCCAATACCACAACAAGCCTTTCCAACGGCGTGTATTGGACTCTTGGCAATAGTTTGTATTTCCAAACGACGACCAGGCTCCCGGAAATGGAAAACTCGTATGATATTTACGAAAACGGTATAAAATACAACCTTGTCACTTATGCCTACAACGTTAAAAAGGACACGCTGACCAAGTTAGAAAACTTTAAATACAAGGTTTCCGCCGTGCTTTTGGAAAACGAAGAAAACGTTATCCTTTCCGTGCAGTCCATCAAACACAAAAACATCGTTCAGCAAGCTTTCATTCAATCCTTTGACAACAAAGGCGACGTCGAAGTCAATATCCAAGCTCTTGTCCCCGGCGCTATCAATTACAGCTATGACAACGCGTCCGATTACAGCTATTTCGACGACTACTCCGGGTATACGCACATCTACGACGGCGACAAACACCTACGCACCCTCGATTCCGATTGGCGCACCGTCGGCAAGAGCATTCTTACCGTTGACTACGACGATAATAACTACACGAATACTCTGAATATTTACAGTTTGGAAAACGATACCCGTTCGGATACGATTTCCAACGTCAAGAGCTATGGTATCACGTATAACAACAACATTTACTATCAGACGCTGACCAACGTTTTCGGCGTTTATGATACGAGGACGTGGACCAACACTTCCAACAATCTGTCCCTCAATGAAACCATCAAGAGCGCGACGCCGTACTACGTAGTCGCTTACGACGCCGTCAATAACCGTTCGTGTATCATTTTCATGGACAGCTCGGCAGATGACGTCTTGTTTAAAAACGATTTCCAGAGCTTCCCCTATTCTGTGGGCGAAACCAACTACGAAATCCTCAAAAACTTCGACGGCTCGGCGTATAATTACCGGTTGCTCGTCATCACCAACCCTTACGTGAAATAAAATCTTGACAGTATGAAAAATATAGCCATCGTAACAGGCGCGTCCAGCGGTATCGGGAAAGAGTTCTTTCTCTCTTTGAAAAGTAAAGAACAAAACCTCGATGAAATCTGGGTGATTGCGCGCAGCGAAGACAAATTAAAAGATCTGCAAGCGGAAACAGCTCTGCCGCTTCGGATATTTCCCCTCGATTTATCCAAACCGCAGTCGATTGACGAGCTGGAACGCGTTTTTCAAGACGAAAACCCTGCGATTCAATATTTGATTTGCGCTTCGGGTTTCGGGCGGTTTCAGGGAGTTTTAGACGACGATAACGCCGTTTTACAAAACATGGTCGATTTGAACTGCCGTTCCATAGTCGGGATCACGCGCGCGGCATGCCCCTATCTTGCAAAGGGCGGACTGGTGATGTTGATCGCGTCCGTCGCCGCTTTTCAGCCCATTCCCTATCTGGCTACCTACGGCGCGAGCAAAGCGTTCGTTTTGTCCTATGGCAGGGCTTTGAATAAGGAATTACGCAAGGAAAAGGGCGCGAAATGCCTTTGTGTGTGCCCGTTTTGGACAAAAACGGCGTTCTTTGACAGAGCTACCGCCTCGGGCGGTAATTCCGTTGTCAAAAAATACACGGCGATGTACGAACCCAAACAAATCGTAGCGCGGGCTTGGAAGGACGCAAAGAAGAGAAACCGCGACGTGTCCATTTACGGCACGAAAGCCAAGGGGCAAGCGTTGCTTGTAAAACTGCTTCCACATAAGCTTGTGATGAAAGTTTGGATGCGTCAGCAGAAATTGAATTAAAAACGGAAAAAAGGATATAAAAAATCAGCTCTCGCAAAGAAAGCTGATTTTTTTGTTTAAAGCAAATTTAAAAGCACTGCAGCCGCCCCCGCAACCTTTTTATCACTACAATCACAATACCCTACAATAGAATGACTTAAAGATAAAATATCACCGTTGCTTTGCACTTTTCCAATCATCGAATAAGAACCATTTAAAATGTCACCGTTGCTTTGCACTCTTCCAACGATAGAATATGATGTACTTAATATATCATCGCCGCTTATATAACCGACAATGGAAAAACTAGGGTTTAAAATCTGACTACCGTTTACATATCCTACTATCGATCTATATATATTTAATACACTGTTCATGTTTTAATCTTTATAATTTATGTTGTATGTAGAAAACCAAAAATACACACGCCACTATTGAAATCGCCATTCCAACCGCACTACGTTTTCTCCCCGATTGACATTTTCGAACTCTTGCTAAACCTATCACACTTAACAAAAGCCCAAGCGGTGGAAACAAAAAAGAAAAAATTAATCCCTCAGTGGCAAAATCATTAGGCTTCTTCTTTTTATTTTTAGTATGACCTTGCTTAGTTGTTTTAGTTGCCGTCTTAGGCTTTTCTCTTTTTACCGTCTGTCCTTGGCTTGAAAATTTCCCTTGGTTAATTGTCTCAAGTCTATCCGCCATTAAATTAATTAGTTTTGTTCCATCTTGCAATAACAAATCCAATTTTTCTGTCAAATCGGTTAAATTATTTTCATAATCAAGTCCTTTTCCATAGGTAAAATTCTCTCCTTTTCCATAACCAAGTATACCATCCGTATCTTTGAAATAAACATCCTTAAAGGCGATTAACTGCTCCTGAGGAATAGCTCTTTTTATTACTTCGTTAAAATCTACTAAAAAAGAAATCTCGTTTTTTAGATAATTAATAAGAAAAATCATCTTGATTTCACTTGAAGAAAGTTTTATTTCTATCATAATAGTCGTCGTATCTAAATAGACTTCAAAATTTTTAAAACCACGACTCTCCACATAATCAATTAAAAATTTTTTGAATTCGCCTACCGTTAATCGCTGCTCCATATTTCCCTCCAAAATCAATAATTATACGGAGCTGGCGGATTGCCGTTATACACCTTAGAAAGCTGTTTATAATTAGGGCATTCCTTGTAAGAGCATCTGCACTCAAGACAATAATCACGTTTATTGCTTTCGTTTTGCGTTGTTTTGTAAATTTTACATACATTTTGTATATCGTTATAATAAGGACACATATTCCCCTCCTTAGGACAAATTTTCTTAATTATAACACTAATTTTAGTGTATGTCAAATAAAAACACGGTGTTTAGTGTAAAATTGTATTATGAAAACGTTTGGGGAAAACTTAAAAGCTTTGCGAAAATTCCATAAAATGAGCCAAAATGAGTTCGCAAATAAAATGCTGACCACACAGCAACGGGTCAGCGAATGGGAATGTAACAAAATTGAACCCTCCTTATATAATATTATTAAAATTTTAAAAATCTTTGACATTACGTTTGAGGAATTGATAGACGGAATAGAAGAAAAAAGCAACCTTTCGTGTTGAAAAGGTTGCTTTTTTCTATAACATTCACTGATTTTAGTTCAAATCCTGGGAAGGAGCTTCGCCTCTGTCTTCGGGGAACATCGTTCCAGCCGGAATAACGGGCAACACCAAAGGATTGATGAACGCGTTTGCCGTCAAAGCGGAAACGGTTGCGCGAAGGTAGGGATAAACAACTTCCGTCATGTTGATAACAAGGTCCTGTCTGTCAAGATCGTCGTTTACGTCCTCTGCTTCGAAAGCGCCCACAAGACGAACTTTCAAATTGAAAGGCTTGGGGGAATCTTCCGTGGATTCCACTTTCACTTCAAGAGCCAAGAACCAGAGCTTGTCATTTTCCTGAACTCTTCTAACCGTACGAGAGAACTGAGGTTTGATTTCAAATCTCGTGTCCTTGTCCATCTTGATACGGTTCATGGTGTAGCTAACTTCTTCTGCCATAATTCTGCCGAGTGCATACTTCATAAAAATACCTCTATTATTTTATTTTTGGGTATATTATACCACGTTTATTTCCCTTTGTCAACGCCCGATGCCACTCGCGAAGAAAAATGGGATTGATTATATATAACCGCAAGTTTTTGTTTATAAACGAAATAAAATAAAAAATCTCTCCTCTTTACTGACATTTTTTTGCAAAAACTGCATAAAATGGAAAAGAACAGCCCGTAAATTGCTCGTTTTGCGCTCGACAAGAGTCCTGACGCAGCCCATAAACAGCCCGTCCAAACGCCGCGAGAAAAATTTTTTGAATTTTTTTAAATTTTTTTGAAAAATTGATAAAAAATGCTTGCCTTTCTTTTGTGAATGTGGTATAGTAAATAGGCTTTCGACGGAAGCTTAGCTCAGCTGGGAGAGCATCTGCCTTACAAGCAGAGGGTCACAGGTTCGAACCCTGTAGCTTCCACCAAAAAAACAGTGCGGATTAGATGCGGGAATAGCTCAGTGGTAGAGCGTCACCTTGCCAAGGTGAATGTCGCGGGTTCGAATCTCGTTTCCCGCTCCAAGTATCTGCACTGTTTTTTATTTTCTTCGCCTAAGCAGGCAACGGATGGCGCTATAGCCAAGTGGTAAGGCCAAGGTCTGCAAAACCTTTATCCCCCGGTTCAAATCCGGGTGGCGCCTCCAAAAAGCTCTGCACATAACCCGTGCAGAGCTTTTTTCTCAAAACAATACGCTCGTGTGGTGGAATAGGCAGACGCAAGGGACTTAAAATCCCTCGGTAGAGATACCGTGCCGGTTCAAGTCCGGCCACGAGCACCAGAATTTGG
>JAZQGK010000042.1:0-16221 GCA_045539975.1 Candidatus Scatosoma sp.
TAGAATTACGCAGGAAGTTGCTACGCTGAACGCGGCAATCGACACGGCGAAGCAAATCGCGCAGGACGCAAACGATGCGTTAAAGACCGAGCTGGAAGACAAGATTGCGGTTGCGGAAAGCACTTTGACGGCGGCTATTAATGCGGTACAGGCAAACCTCGACCAAGCGGTTATCGATTTGAATAACACGATTGCAACGGAAGACGGGAAGCTTAATGACAGAATTACGGAAGAAAGCGAAGAATTGAGCGGCGCAATCGAGCTTGCGAAGAAAGTGGCGTCTTTGGCAAACGACGATTTGAAGACGGGACTTGAAAAGAAGATTACGGCGGCATCGAAGGCTTTGACGAGCGCGGTAGAAGCTGTGCAGGCGAACTTGGATGCGGCGGTTGCAGACCTTAGCAAGGCGATGAAGGCAGGCGATGACGCGCAGGCGGAAGATTTGGCGGCGGCGATTGAAAATCTGAACGCGGCAATCGATTTAGCGAAAGAGTTGTCCTTGACGAACGACGGCGCTTTGGAAGAAAAGTTGATGGCGGCGATTACGGCGGCAGACAGAGCTTTGGCGGAAGAATTGAAGGCTTTGATTGCGTCGAATGCGACGGCAACGGCTGATGGCGTGAAAGAAGCAAAAGCGGCTGCAAAGAGCGGCGACGTATTGCCTATCATCTTGGCGAGCGTGGGGATTGTTGGCAATATCATTCTTGCGGCAATCCTGATTCTTAGCAAGAAAAAGAGCGTATAAACGTTACTAACAAGTGAGAGAGTTTGAAGAAAGCCCCCTTATCAAAAGGGAAGCGGGCGCACGGGTTGCGTTCGCTTCCTATTTTTTTGCGGCGAGGGAGATTTTTTTGGGTAAGACGCTTTGCAAATGCGAGAAAGTATGGTATAATAAGAAAAAGGAGATCTACGGATATGATTATGGTGTTATGGACGGCTTTGGGGGTCGGCGGTGCGACGATCATCGGAGCGGTTATAGGATTTTTCTTTAAAAATCCTTCACATAGGTTTAGCGATATCATTCTATCCTTTGCAGCGGGGATCATGTTGGCGGCGGCGGTCGTGGGACTGGTGTTGCCGTCCATGGAATACGGCGGAAACTATTCTGTGTTGATTACTGTGCTTGGGATTTTCTGCGGTGCGCTTTGTTTAAATTTGATAGATAAGTTGGTGCCGCATTTGCATAAAATGACGGGGTTAGACCAAGAAACACACCCCGAAAAAACGGCGAAATTGAACAAAGTATTGTTGTTTGTCATCGCGATTGCTATCCATAATTTACCTGAAGGCATTGCGGCTGGGGTGAGCTTTGGCACGGAAAACGTTGCGCAAGCATTGACGGTGGCAGGCGGTATTGCGTTGCAGAATATTCCCGAAGGCATGGTGATTATTGCACCGATGATTGCCGCAGGGATGACGAAAAAACGCACCTTTCTCATCGCGCTTGGAACGGGTTTGGTAGAGGTTGTCGGCACGTTTATCGGGTATTTCGCCGTGAGTATTTCTACCCTGATTTTGCCGTTTGCTTTGGCGTTTGCAGGGGGAACGATGCTGTATGTGATTAGTGATGAAATGATACCTGAAACGCACGCGCACGGGAATGAGCGAGCCGCGACGTATGCGCTGCTTGTGGGGTTTGCGGTCATGTTGATTTTTGATTTTTTCCTGGGGTGAGTTATGCGAGAATTTTGTGATTTACACACGCATTCCGTCTTTTCGGACGGTACGTGTACGCCTACGGAGTTGATAGAAAAGGGCGAAAAAATAGGTCTTTCAGCCATCGCGCTGACCGACCATAATACGGTTGCCGGTTTGCCGGAATTTCTTGCCGCGGCAAAAGGGAAAAAGATTGTTCCAGTGCCGGGGGTGGAGATATCGACTGATTATAACGGCACAGAACTGCACGTTTTGGGACTGTTTTTGCCTGAAAAAGCGTTTGGCGCGGTCACTGAGTTTGTCAATGCGTACAACCGGCGCAAGGAAAAAAGCAACGAGGAGTTGATTTCTTCGTTGCAAGCGGCGGGATATAGAGTAGATTTAGCGGAAATTAAGGCGGAAACGCCCAATGGACACGTTAACCGCGCACATATCGCGGCGACGCTTGTGAAAAAAGGGTATATCGGCAGCGTGCAAGAAGGATTTAGCGGTTTGCTTTCGGAAAAAGCGGGCTATTATAAGCCGCCGAAACGCCAAACGGCATTTGAAACGATTGCGTTTTTGCGCTCTTTAGGGGCAGTGCCCGTGTTGGCGCACCCATTTTTGAATTTGACGGCGGAGGAGCTTTGCGAGTTTTTGGAAGAAGCAAAGGGGTATGGACTGGTCGGCATGGAGACGGTGTATTCCCGTTACAGTGACGAGACGGCGAAAAAAGCCGCGGAGATTGCGTTGCAATACGCTTTGAAAGAGAGCGGCGGCAGTGATTATCACGGCGAAAATAAGCCGGATATCGATTTGGGAATCGGGACGGGTAATTTGAAAATTCCCAGTCGTTTTTTTGAGGAACTTCGTTTGCAATAAAACGCGAGAAATTTTGCTTCAAAAACAAAAATGGGCGTACCATGTACGCGATGAAATGAAAAATTATCAAAATACAAGTGCATAAAAATACGTGGAAAACGTGGGATAAATTACGATGAAAGGGAAGATAAAACAAGCGACAATAGACGTATGCATCGCTGTGGTTGCGGGGCTGCTCGTGGCGACGGCGTACCATTTTTTCCAAAACAGCAACGGCTTTGCACCGGGCGGTGTGGGCGGTCTTGCAACGATTACCTATCATTTGTTGGATTATCAAGTAAGCTGGGCGCTGTTGATGATTTTGTTTAACTTGCCCATTTTCGTGCTGGTGAGCATTTTTGTCAATAAGAAATTAGGGTTATTTTTGATTTTATATATGCTGGTGCAGTCCCTTGGCGTGGAACTGTTCGAGCGGTTGCACTGGAAACCGTACAGTTTGGCAAACAACGGCGAGGATTTTGAAATCGTGTTTGCATGCATCGCAACGGGCGTGATTTCGGGGCTTGGATTTTCTCTGATGTTAAAGAGGTTTGGCGCGAGCGGCGGGACGTATGCGATTTCGGCTTTAATTAAAAAATGGCGGCCTGCCACCAACATTGCGTACGTTTCTTTTTGGATGGATACCAGCGTTGTTTCCCTCGCCTTTTTCGTGTACGACATGCGTATCGTGCCCGTTATGTGTACGCTTGTCAACCTGTTTATCGCGAATATCGTGGTGGATTATATGCTGTCGGGGCTTCGCAACGGGTATAAATTTGAAATCATCACGGACAAACCTGAGGAGTTGGCGGAAGAACTGTTGCAAGAGCTCGGCCACGGCGTCACGGAAATCCGGGTTTTGGGTGCGTATTCGCATACCGAAAAATATATGTTAGTGTGTATTATCCGCAAAAAACAAGTGGGTAAAATGATGAAAATTATTCAACGTTATTCGGGGACTTTTGCAAGCTTTGCGAAGGTGAACGAGGTGTTTGGACGGTTTAAGGATTGATAGAAAAAGCAGGTGGGTATGGAAAAGGTAAAAGTGTATAGAGAATACGGCGAAGCGTTTTATTTGCGTGAGGTGCTAACGGGCGGAAAAACGGAGATTGCGACCAAGTTTTCTCTCGCTTACGACGGCTCGTATTTAAAAATTAAGATAACGAGCGAGCAGGGCGAGGGGTTTGATTGCCCGTACTCGGGGGAGAACGACCCCATTTGGAGAGGGGATGCGGTAGAATTTTTCGTGTCGCCGTACGGGGATTTGTTTAGATATTTCGAGTTGGACGTTGCGCCTAACGGCGGAACGTTTTTCGCGGATATCATCAATCCCGACGGGTATAGCGGATATTCCCACATGATTGATGAACACGATATACAAAAGAGTGTAAAAGTGGAAAACGGGCTGTGGGAAACGGAAATGAAAGTGCCTTTTGCGCTTTTGTTAAAAGAGGGCGATGAAAAAAAGGTGCATACGTTGCCTTGGTTGTTCAACGTGTACAGAATTTATGCGGCGAAAGAGGAATACGCGGCATTTTCTCCCACGGGCGGCGATGAGGAAAATTTTCACGTCCCCGGCGCTTTTGTGGCGATGGAGCTTGTGAAATAAGACAAAAATGACGGAAGATAAAAAAGGACGGCAAACGGGTGTTTGTCGTCCTTTTTTTTGCAAAAACGGTGCGAAAAGTGGATTCGGATAAAATAAAAACCACCGCGCCTAAGGACGGTGGTGTAAATTCCGTATGCAATTTCCCTTTTTCGGTAGTGGAAAACATCTTGTATAGAAAATTCTATATATCATCTATGCCTTCAAAAAGAGGGAAAGGGGAATGCGAGGGAGATAAAAGGGCGTTGCGTAGGAAAAATGCAGAAAGCCGCTCGATGATGAATATTTGTAAAAGTAGATGATTAACGGTTTTCAAAAGCGAGACGGATACCCATGCTTTGCAGTAATTTGCAGGCGTTTTGCACACGCGCGGCTTTGTATTCCTTGGCGATATGGCCGTCGAAGCCAACGGAGAGGCGCACGCCTGATTTCTTAACAATTTCCTGTTGCTGTTTGTTTTTGAAGAACTCGGTTACGTAATCGTGGGTTTTAAAACCGTGAATACTGTCGTAATTGACGTTGAGTTCCCAGAAAATTCCCTGCTCTGCCATTTTACGGAAATAGCGATAGGGGTCTTCGCCTTGGTCGGTGATAAAACGGAACATGTCCGTATGCGCGACGCCGGCAGGACAGCCGCAGCGTTTCGCAAACCCAAACAAATCGCCTTTCGCAATCGAACGGGGGTCGTCCAAGTTTTCAATCAAGCAAAAATCAAAAAACGAAACGTCTACTTTGTTGGGCAGGGGATAAGCGTCCCGACCGTTATTGAGGGTGCAAATCTCGATGCCGCAAAGGATTTTGATGCGTTTTGCGTACTTGTCCTTTAACAGTTTGAGGTGGTCGTAATATTTGACAAGCGCGTCGCCGTAATCGGCGCTAGGGTCATAGCCTTTATTCCAGCAAAAAGCCTCCCGACCGCAGCCGACTCCGTAACTGTGATCGCAAATTCCCAGCTGCTGAACGCCGCCTGCGATCGCTGTTTCGATGACTGTTTCGGGCTTGTCTTTCGAACAAAACGAATAATAGGTATGGGCATGTAAATCTTGAATCATAACGCACCTCTATCGGGTATTATAGCACATGAAAAAGCAAAAAGCAAGAAAAAAATTACAAATTATCAATGCAAACTTTTAGGAATATTAAAAAAGAAAAAGCTTTGCTTGCGTAATCATTACGCAAGGCAAAGCTTAATTTTTATTTAGAGGCTTACTGTTGTCTTTGGTAAAGATAAATTAAAAAGAATCCTTCTTTTCTTTATAGCAAGCGACTATTTCAACAAGAGACGCTATTTGGCGATCCGTCAAGCCCGTGACGGAGATGGTTTGGGTTTGCGGCATATCCAAAAGATAATCCGTGGATACCTTAAAAAAGAACGCAAGTTCAATGATATATTGTGTGGAAGGAATAGTTATTCCCATTTCCCATGCATTAACCCCAGACCTCGTTATTCCGAGCTTTTTCGCTAATTGTGTTTGCGTGATTCCTTGTTTTTCACGTAAAAGCTTTATTTTATCTGCAATCATTTTATATACCTCAATAAGTATATTATACAAGCACATAAAGAAATATTTCATTATCAAAAAGATAATTTCGCTTGACAAGTATAATAAACCATGATAAAATAAAGAAAAAATTGTGGATTTGCCCAAAAATTAGGAGGAATCAAATGCGGAAATTTTTTATAGTGGTTAAAAATGTTTTTATAGTCGCAATAGTATTGGCTATTATTGTCATAAGTGTTGGGGTTATATTAACGCTTGCGTGTCAACATACTGGAAAAACATATTGCGTTGTTTTGAAAGAGGCTACTTGTAATACGGCAGGCGAGGTAGAGTATCGATGTAAATGGTGTGATGACCGTATAAAAACGGAAACGGTTGAGGCGACGGGGGAACATGATTGGGTGTCTACCCCAGCCGTTGCGCCTACGTGTACCTCTGTGGGATGGGAAGAAGGTTTTCAATGCTCAGTTTGTGCAGAGAAAAAGGCTGTGATGATAGAAAAAGTATCTCATACCATTCAAATTGTGTCGGGGAGTGAGGCGACTTGTGAAAAAAGTGGCTTGACAGACGGGGAATATTGTACTGGCTGTAAACAGTGGATTGTACCGCAAATTGCAAGTGCACCGTTGGGGCATTATTGCGGAGTATATTCAAATACTTGTGAGCGTTGCGATAAATCGGAGGTGTATGGGGTCATTGATACATTTAACGATTTGGCGGGAGGGGCATCTACGAGTTTTGAAGGGTGCATTTATTATCTAGAATACTGCTTAGGGGATAGAGAGGGAGAGTGGTATCTTTCCATTCCATCATCAATGAATTATCTTCGATTTGTGGGCAACCCTAACACAACTTATGATTTGTTCTTAATCATAAAAGACCGCTTTAATTCAATTAAAATTGATTTTGTTGACGTGAATTTATCGGCAAGAAATACGCTAGTTTCTTGCACGTCTAAAGTGGACGTCGAAATAGGCTTTTATGGTAGTAGCGCCTCTTTAATCGCGCAAAAAGCAAGCGAAGGGACGAGAGGAACGATTCGTGATGGTAAAAATGGGGGGACTGGCGCGACTGGTGGAAGCGGGATTTCCGTTTCAGGAAATTTAACCATTCGACTTGGGGCTAATAAGTGCCGAATTGAAGGTGGTAGCGGTGGTGACGGTGGTAAAGGCTGTGATGGACACGCTGCAATTGATAGTGGTAATGGTGGCAATGGTGGTAATGGTGGAATGGGTATTAGAGCAAACTCAATTACGGTAATTGTAGAGGATGGTTACAGTTCGTCAAATCTAACGATTGTAGGTGGTGCAGGCGGCTATGGTGGCGCAGGTGGCAAAGGAACGCTTACTAAGGATGGCAAGAGAGGAACGAATGGTTCGTCTGCGGCGGCAACTTCATGTAAAATAATATATAAATAAATGCAAATAAAAATGCGGACCAAGTATAGTAGGTCCGCATTTTTTGCGTAACGAATTAAATAAAATATTTGATATTTTTTAGTTTTGCTTGGTCAATACACGAGCTTTGTATTGCCGACTTCCAGCTCGTAAGGGGGGGCGGTGTCCGTTACCACCAAATCATATTCGGACAGTGCGGATAATCGGTACGTCCCCACTGCCTCGAATTTGGTATGGTCGATGAGCAAAATCCGCTTTTGACAGCGCAAAAATGCCGCGCGTTTGATTTCTTTTTGCTCCAAAGAGCGTTCGTAAACTTCGCTGCCAAGGACCGCCGCACACGAGGAAATCATCAAATCCAACTTGAAATCCGCCAACTGTCTTGCCGTCCAGCTGCCCGTGGCGGAGTTTGTGTTAAAATGCACGCTGCCGCCCAACAAAATCAGATTGATGTTCGGTTTTTTGGATAGCTGAATCGCCGTTTGCAGGTTGTTTGTCACAACCGTTTTATAGCTCAAATCAATTCTCTCAGCCAGCGCCAAAGCCGTGGAAGAACTGTCGATGAAAACAGACTTGAAAGGAGGGATATGGGGCAGCGCTTTCGTTGCGGCGCGTTCCTTTTCGCTCGCATTTTTTTCCATGCGGAAAAAGATAGAGATTTCCTCCGCATTATCGGGCAAAAGCGCGCCGCCGTGGCTGCGTTCGATAAGCCCCATGCTCTTCATTTCCGCGAGGTCGCGGCGAATGGTCGCTTCGCTGACGTATAAATCTTTTGCCAAAATGCTGACGCTTGCCGATTTTTTGTCCTTTAACCGTTTGAGTATTTCATTTTGCCGTTCCGTTAACGCCATAATTCCTCCTTTTTCTCGTTTTTTTCGAGTAGAAAAAATTATTTTTGCACGTTTTTGCGCGTTTGTGTTCATATTGTATCATAAAAAATTTTTTTTGTCAAACTTTCGAACATATATAGACAAAGAAAAAAATGTATGATATAATGAATTTAACAAGAAAGAAGGTCGGAGTGCGCACTTTTGAAAAAATGAGCAAAAATGCGCGAAACGGCTTTGGAAATTGTAGCGAAACAACAAGAAAAACGAGAAAAACAAGGAATGGGGACAGAAAAATGAGATATTATCTTGCCATTGACATCGGCGCGTCGTCGGGACGTCACATCGTAGCGCATTTGGAAAACGGAAAAATGATTACCGAAGAAATTTACCGCTTCCAAAACGGTCCGGAAATGCTGACGGCGTTCGACGGTAAAAAACATCTTATGTGGACTCACGAAAGATTGTTCAACGAAATTTTGAACGGGTTAAAGAAAGCAAAGGAACTCGGCAAGGTGCCTTACTCGGTAGGGATTGATACCTGGGGCGTAGATTACGCGCTATTGGACGAGAACGACGAGGCAATCGGCGGAACGTATTGCTACCGCGATTCGAGAACGGAAACTACGATTCCTGCCGTACACGAAGTTTTGCCTTTTGAAAAGCTGTTTGAAAAGACGGGTATCGCGTTTGCGACCTTTAACACGGTTTATCAGTTGTTGGACGACGTGAAGTCGGGCAGAATGGCAAAGGCAAAGAGCTTTTTGATGTTACCCGATTATTTCCATTTCCGTTTGACGGGCGTGAAGAAGCAGGAATACTGCAACGCGACGACGACGGGTATGGTGAATGCGGAAACGCATACCTGGGACGAGGAAATTTTAGAAAAGCTCGGGTACAAGAAAGAGCTGTTCGGGGAATTGGCGCAGCCGGGTACGGTTGTGGGCGAGTTCACCGACGAGTTAGCGGCAATCGTAGGGTATAAGGCGAAAGTCGTTCTCCCTGCGACGCACGACACGGCAAGCGCGGTTTTGGCGGCGCCGTTGGATGCGCAGACGCCGTATATTTCCAGCGGTACTTGGTCGCTCCTTGGCGTGGAACAAAACAAGGCGCACACGTCGAAGAGTGCTTTGGAAGCGGGGTATTCTAACGAGGGTAGCTTGCAGCATACCGTTCGTTTGCAAATCAACATCATGGGCTTGTGGATGATTCAGCAGGTACGCCATGAGTTGGGCGATAAATACAGCTTTGCGGAATTGGCGGACATGGCGAGAGCCAACCCTGTGGATTACGAAATCAACGTCAACGACCAGCGTTTCTTAGCGCCTGAAAACATGACGGCGGAAATCAACGCGGCGGTTGGAAAGGAATTGACGGTTGGGGAAATGGCGTACGTTATTTACGACAACCTTGCGAAGTATTATGATTTGTCCTTGAAAGCTTTGGAAGAAGTGACGGGGGAAAAGTACCAGACTTTGAACATCATCGGCGGCGGCAGCAAAAATATGTTGCTCAATGAAATGACGATGAAATACACGGGCAAGAAAATTATCACCGGGCCCGCGGAAGGTACGGCGATTGGCAATCTCATGATGCAGATGGTAGGCTGCGGCGACGTAGCGAACGTGGCTGAGGGCAGACAAATCATTAAAAAATCTTTCGATATCGTAGAGCTTTGATAAAAGCACGTCGGCAAAACGGCGGAAAGAATTGGATGATTGCCACGGCAATTTTTGAAATTTGAAAAATTTGAAACTCGAAAAAAGAAAAAAAGAAATTATATAAATATAAGGAGACGACTTATGTCTAGATACGAAGAAGCAAAAAAAATCTACGCGCAGTACGGCGTGGATACCGAAGCGGCGATGGAAAGACTTGCAAAGCTTTCCGTAAGCGTGCACTGTTGGCAGGGCGATGACGTTATCGGTTTCGATGGTAGCGATTCGCTTTCGGGTGGTATTCAAACGACGGGTAACTACCCCGGCAGAGCAAGAAGCCCCGAAGAATTGTTTGCAGACCTTACGAGAGCGTTCAAGCTCATGCCCGGTAAAAAGCGCGTAAACGTACACGCATGCTACGCAATCCTTGGCGAAGACAAGGGCAAGGTTGACCGTGACGCTTACGAATACAAGCATTTCGAACCTTGGGTGAAGTGGGCGAAAGAAAACGGTTTGACGGGCGTTGACTTCAACCCCACGTGGTTCTCCCATCCTATGATGAAAGACGGCTTGTCGCTTTCCTCTCCCGATGAAGAAGTTCGTCAGTTCTGGGTACGCCACGGTAAGGCTTGTATGAAGATTGCTGCGCAAATCGGTAAGGCAATGGGCAGCCCTTGCTGCATCAACCTCTGGGTTCCCGATGGCACGAAGGATATCCCTGCCGACCGTCTTGGTCCTCGTCTTCGTTTGAAAAAGTCCTTGGACGAAGTTTTGGAAGGCTATGATAAGGAATGGGTTATCCCTGCGGTAGAGAGCAAAGTGTTCGGTATCGGCGTAGAAAGCTATACGGTTGGTAGCAACGAATTCTATCAGAACTATGCGGCAACGCGCGGTATCTGCTGCTTGCTTGACACCGGTCACTATCATCCGACCGAAGTCGTTTCCGATAAGATTCCTTCCATGCTCGCGTTCTACGACAAGGTACAGCTCCACGTTTCCCGTCCCGTTAGATGGGATAGCGACCACGTAATCGTAGTGGACGACGAATTGAAAGAACTTTCCAAAGAAATCATTCGCAACGACGCAGACGAAAAGGTTATCGTAGCGCTTGACTATTTCGACGCAAGCATCAACCGTCTTTGCGCTTGGGTAACGGGCGTGCGTTCGATGCAGAAAGCTTTGTTGTCCGCAATTCTTCAACCGTATGCAGAAATGAAGAAATTGCAGGACGAAGGCAACTTCACCAAAGTGTTCTATATGCATGAAAGAGTGAAATATTTGCCTTTCTGTGACGTTTGGGACGAATATCTTGCTCGCCAAGGCTTGAAAGAAGACTGGTGGGAAGAAGTGGAAAAATTCGAAACGGAAGTTATCGCAAACCGTAACTGAGAAAATCCCAAATTCGGCAAAATAAGACAATAAAATTTATATCTATATAATAAAAAGGAGAAAGAAATGAAAATTCTCGTTGTAAACGCGGGGAGTTCGTCGCTGAAATATCAGTTGTTCGACATGGACAACGAAAGCGTATTGGCGAAAGGGCTTTGCGAAAGAATCGGGATTGACGGTATCATATCCCATAAACGTCCCGGCAAAGAAGATTATAAAGTCAACGCGGATTTCCCCGATCACAAAGCGGCGATCGAATGCGTCTTGAAATTGTTGACGGACGCAGAGCTCGGCGTAATCGCGAGCGTGAATGAAATTTCGGCGGTTGGGCACAGATTTGCGCACGGCGGCGAAAAATTGACAACCTCGACGATTCTCGGCGATCAGGAACTCGAATATTTGGAGAGCATTGTAGGGCTCAATCCTTTACACGGGCCTCCCGCAATCAGCGGTTTAAAAGCTTGTAAAGAGGTAATGCCTTCTATCAATCACGTCGGCGTTTTTGATACTTCTTACTACTCCGACATGAAAGATTACGCGTATATCTATCCCATTCCTTACGAACTGTACGAAAAACACAAAATCCGTCGTTACGGCTTCCACGGCACTTCGCACAGATACGTAGCGGCAAAAGCGGCGGAAATGCTTGGAAATAAGGACGCGAAGATTATCACCTGCCACCTTGGCAACGGTTCTTCCATCACCGCGACAGTGAACGGAAAAGCGGTGGATACGTCCATGGGCTTCACGCCGCAGGACGGTGTGCCGATGGGTACGCGCAGCGGTGCAATCGACCCCACGGTCGTTACGTTCTTGCAAAAGGCGGAAGGGCTCAGCGCGGACGAAGCGGACAAGCTGTTGAATAAACAATCGGGCTTGTACGGGATTTCCGGCGTAACCAGCGATTGCAGAGATATCCGCGACGCAGCGGCTTCCGGAAACTACCGCGCACAGCTTGCGATGAAGATTTTGTGCCACAACATCAAGAAGATCGTCGGGTCTTACGTGGCGGAAATGAACGGCGTAGACGCGCTTGTGTTTACGGCAGGCATCGGCGAAAACGACCGCGAGCTTCGTGAAGAAGTGTGCAAAGAAATGTCCTTCCTCGGCATCGAGATGGACGCAGAAATCAACCGTACTTGCCCCAGAGGGGAAACGGCGGACTTGACGAAAGCGGGCGCGAAAGTAAAAACTTTCGTTATCCCCACCAACGAGGAGTACATGATTGCCCTCGACACCAAAAATTTGACAAAATAAAAAAATAATATAAAGGACAGGAAAAAATTATGAAATCACCTTTTGAAATTAAGAAGGAAATTTGCGAAGTAGGTCTTAAACTCTGGCAGAAAGGTTTCGTTGCAGCAAATGACGGTAACATCTCCGTAAAAATCAGCGACAACGAATATTACTGCACCCCCACGGGCGTTTCCAAGGCTTCCTTGACCCCCGATATGATTATCAAGGTTGACAGAGACGGTAAAAAACTTGAAGGGAAACTCAACCCTTCCTCTGAAATCAAGATGCATATGAGAGTGTACAGAGAACGTCCCGACGTTAACGCGGTCGTTCACGCACATCCTCCCGTCGCTACCGCTTTCACGGTTGCTGACATCGACCTTGACCAGTATGTATTGCCCGAAGCAGTTTTGACGATCGGTGCAGTTCCTACCTGCGATTACGGTACTCCTTCCACGATGGAAATTCCCGATTCGCTCGATCCTTATCTTCAGGACCACGACGCGTTCTTGCTCCGTAACCACGGTGCTTTGACGGTTGGTTGCAACCTTACCAAAGCGTTCTTCGTTATGGAAGAAGTTGAATTCAACGCAGTTATCTGCAAGCATGCTATGGACCTTGGCGCTGTACACGAAATTTCCCGTGACCAGCTTGCAAAACTCATGGATTTGAGAAAGAAGATGAACCTTCCCGGCCGTCACCCCGGCATCGAATACGACGAAGAACCTTGCAACTGTGCAAATGCGGAACTCGTTGAAGCAATCACGAAGAAGGTTTTGGCGGCTCTCGGTAAATAATCGGTAAATAATCCGAAGAAAAATTGCGTCTAACGGCGCAAGAGCAGTCAACATTTACAAGCTTTACAAAAACAAGGAGAAAAATCATGGCAATAAATTGGACGGACGCCCAGATCGAACAAGTGGTTGCTGCGGTAATCAAAAATCTCGGCGGCGCACCCGTTTCCAAGAGCGGTTGGGATTCGACTCAGTATAACGGTCGTAGACTTATCGGCGTATACGCGGACATGAACGACGCGATCGACGCCGCTACGGCTGGGTACAAGGCGGTCCGCGCTATGTCTTTGGAAGAAAGGGAAAAAGTCATTTCCAATATTCGCGACCTGTGCCGCAAAGAAGCGCCGATTATGGCGAATCTTGGGGTTACGGAAACGAAGATGGGGAGAGTATCGCATAAGACGGCGAAACATATCCTCGTTGCGGATAAGACGCCCGGGACTTCGGACATCGTAGCGCAAGCAAAGACAGGGGACTACGGTCTGACTCTTACGGAAATGGCGCCTTTTGGCGTTGTGGGCAGTATCACCCCCAGTACCAACCCTTCGGAAACGGTTATCTGTAACAGTATCGGTATGATTGCGGCAGGCAACGGCGTTGTATTCAACCCGCACCCCAACGCAATCGCAACCTCCAACTATGCAGTCGACCTTGTCAATCGCGCAAGCGCTATGGCAGGCGGACCTGCGGTGCTGGTAGCTTCGGTTGTGAAACCTACGCTGGACACGGCACAAATCATGTATAAACATCCCAATATCCGTTTGTTGGTATGTACGGGCGGACCCGGTGTTGTTCGCAGCGTACTTTCCAGCGGTAAAAAGGCAATCGGCGCGGGCGCGGGCAACCCTCCCGTTATCGTAGACGATACCGCGGATATTAAGAAAGCAGGCAAGGACATCATTGACGGATGCTCGTTTGATAACAACTTGCCTTGTATCGCGGAAAAAGAAGTATTCGCGTTTAGAAACATCGCGGACGAGCTCATCTCCGAAATGTTGAAAAACGGAGCATACAAAATTAATGCAGAACAGGCGGCAAAGCTTGCAAACATCGTGCTTGTGGACGTTAAGAATCCCAAGACGGGTATTGTAAAGAAGACGGTCAGCCGTGATTGCGTTGGCCGCGACGCAGCAGTGCTTTTGGAAAAAATCGGTGTGAAAGTTGGCCCGAATATCCGTTGCATTATCTGTGAAACGGATTTCGAACATCCTTTCGTTCAGCACGAATTGATGATGCCGATCTTGCCGATCGTGCGCGTGGATAACATTGATCAGGCAATCGATTTGGCGGTAAAAGCGGAACACGGCAACAGACATACGGCGCACATGCATTCCAAGAATATCGATCATCTCACGCGCTTTGCAAGAGCGGTTGAAACGACGATTTTCGTTAAGAATGCGCCCTCGTATGCAGGGATCGGGTTCGGTGGCGAAGGGCATACGACGTTTACGATCGCAGGGCCTACGGGCGAAGGCTTGACCAGCGCGCGTAGCTTTACGAGATTCCGTCGTTGCGTACTTTCGGAAGCATTCAGAATTATATAAGGAGAGATTATTATGGATATTACATCTGCTCAAGTAGAAAGCATCGTCCGTAAAATTCTCGGGGAAATGGGTGGTTCAAAGCCCAGCACCTGTTCGGCAGGTATCCCCAAAACCGCAAAGGTAGCAACCCTTACCTCCGCAAAGAACATCGAGGTAAAAGAATACCCGATTCCCGCTTTGCGCGACGACGATATTCTCGTTAAAGTAGAGGGCTGCGGCGTGTGCGGTACGGACGTTCACGAATGGAAAGTCGATCCCTTTGGGATCATTCCCGTAACGCTTGGTCACGAAGGTACGGGTGAAATCGTATATCTTGGTAAAAACATCAAGAAAGATACGGCAGGTAACCCTATCAAGGTCGGCGACAAGCTTGTTACCAGCGTTATCAGCTGCGGCGATTGCTATATTTGCCGCAACCAGCCTGCAAATACCAACCTTTGCGATAAGCAGGGCGTGTTCGGGCTTATTCCTCACAGTGACGCAAACCCTTTCACGGGTTGGTTTGGCGAATATATTCTTATCCGCGGCAAGGGCGCGACCTACTTCGTAGTAAACGACCTTGATTTGAAGGAAAGAATGCTCCTCGAACTTGCTTGCGTTTGCGTACACGCATTGAAGAGAGCACAGACGACCGGTTTGATCAACTTCAACACCAAAGTCCTTATTCAAGGTCTTGGTCCTGTTGGTCTTGTTATGATCAGTGTACTCCGCGCGGCAGGTATCAACCACATCATCGCAATCGACGGTACGCCGATGCGTTTGGATATGGCAAGAAAACTTGGCGCAAAAACGATCATCAACTTCAAGGATGTTCCTGATTTGAAAGACAGAGTTGCGTTGGTTAAGAAAGCGGCAAACGGCGTAGGCGCTGACTTTGCGTTCCAGTGCACGGGTGCACCTGCGGCAGCAAAGGATATTTATGAATATATCCGTCGCGGCGGCGGCCTTTGCGAAATGGGCTTCTTCGTAAACAACGGGGAATACAACGTAAATCCTCACTTTGCGATGTGTAATAAGGAAATCAACCTTGTCGGTTCTTGGGACTATTCCGCAGACGATTATCCCACGACGATGGCATTCCTTCGCCAAGCTCGCGAAATGAACATTCCCATTAAAGATCTGATCACGCACGAATTCCCGCTCGATCAACTCAATCAAGCGATGGAAGTAAACGTAGCGCAGAAGGGCATTAAGATTTGTTACGTAAATAAGTAATCCGCAGAGAAAGAGCGGTAATCGTAACGGATAAAAGAGGTACAATATGGCACTTGGCATGATAGAAGTATTCGGTTTCGCAACCTCGATCGTGGTCGCGGACGCTATGGCGAAAGCCGCAGACGTAAAGGTAGTGGCAATCGACAAGAATAAACCTGCCGCGGGGGATTCCGCGCGGGTGCCTTTGGTCATGGCGATCAAGGTGGAGGGCTCAGCGGCGGCTGTCGAAGCGGCAATCGCGGCAGGGAAAGCCGAAGCCGAAAAAAGAGAACTGTATATTACGCACAAAGTAATAGCTCGTCAAAGCGAGGAAATCGAATGGTTCGCCCATTTGAGCGCGCTTGGCAAAGACAAATTAAGAGAAAAAAAATAAAAAATAAATTTCAAGGAGAATTAAAATTATGATGGAAGCATTGGGTATGGTTGAAACCAGAGGTCTTGTAGCAGCAATCGAAGCAGCAGATGCTATGGTAAAGGCAGCAAACGTTGTTCTTATCGGCAGCGAAAAGATCGGTAGCGGTTTGGTAAGCGTTATGGTTCGCGGCGACGTAGGCGCA
>JAZQGK010000043.1:0-14858 GCA_045539975.1 Candidatus Scatosoma sp.
TGATATTGACCAACTCCAATAGCTTTTGGCTCAATTTTTACAAGTTCAGCTAAAGGATCTTGTAGCCTTCTTGCAATGGATACGGCTGAACGTAGGTTAACGTCGTAATCAGGGAATTCTTCCGCACCGAGCGCACTTGCCGAATATACGGACGCACCTGCTTCATTCACAATTACGTAGCCAACCTCTCTGCCTGTTTCTGTTTTGATTTCCTTGATGAGTTCGGCAATGAAAATTTCACTTTCCTTGCTCGCCGTACCGTTTCCACAGGAAATAACCTCTACGGCATATCTTGCAATCAATTTTTTAAGTACGACCTTCGCTTCTTCCGTTTTGTTTTGAGGCGGCGTCGGGAAAACAACGGTTTTATCCAAAACCTTACCCGTTCCGTCTACTACACAAATTTTACAGCCCGTACGATATGCCGGGTCCCACCCCATTGTGATTTTATCTTTAATGGGAGGCTGCATCAGCAAAGGCTTCAAGTTCAGCTCGAACATCTTAATAGCCTGTTCGCTCGCCTCTTCAAAAAGCTGAGCACGAACCTCTCTTTCCACGGAAGGCGCAATCAATCTATCATAGCTATCTTCCGCGGCTGCTTTAACAATTTTGCTGCTTGCTCCGCCGTCTTTTAAAAATCCAGCGGCAGTGATGCGTTTTGCGAACTCTGTATCGACAGCCAAAGAAACTTTCAAAAAGCCTTCTTTTTCACCTCTGTTCAAAGCAAGAATACGGTGGCTTTTTGCTTCGCTGAGCGGTTCTGAATAAGACGCGTACATACCATAAGTTTTCGCCTCGTCTTCCGCTTCTTTGCCCTTTGCATATCCAGCAGCGAACTCTCCGTGATTAAAGAAGAAATTACGGAGTTTTTTACGAGTGGGCGCATCGTCCGAAATCATTTCAGCAATAATATCTTGCGCGCCAGCTAAGGCCTCGTCAATGCTTCCCACTTCCTCGGTTAAATATTTTTCCGCTTCACTGTAAATATCTAAATCCTTGGATTGTGATAAAATAACGTCCGCAAACGGTTGTAAACCTTTCGCTATCGCGACAGATGCACGCGTTTTACGTTTTTGCTTATACGGGCGATATACGTCTTCCACTTCCGTCAACGTTGCTGCTTTTTCCAAAGCAACTTGAATAGCTTCCGTCATTTTTCCCTGTTCGGTAATAGAATTTGTTACCTCTTCTTTCCTCTTTTCAAGATTGCGAAGATAAGTAAGTCTATCAAACAATTCGCGGAGAACTTGGTCGTCGCAAGCCCCCGTCATTTCTTTTCTATAACGAGCAATAAATGGAATGGTATTTCCTTCATCAATCAAAGAAATGATGTTATTTGCGTGTGTGGTAGTAAGGTTGAATTCTTGAGTAATCGTTTGTAAAATGTTCATAATATCCCTTATTTTTGTTTTATTTTTAAGGAACGTAAATATTCCTTTTGTTTTTGTGTTAATCGAAAGCTTTCAATCGCTTTCTGGATTGCTTTGTTGTGTGTTTTAGCCGGTAATTTCTGCGTTTTGAGTAAATTTAGTCCAAACTCATAATGCTTGACAAGAATCTCCGCCACCAACCAAGCCACCGCCATATGCACGTAATACGGCTTCGTGTCGGCGCGAAAGATATATTCTTCAAGCACTGATAAAAATTCTTCGTGAACGTATTCTGAAAGCAGCGTCACAAGCACGTAACGTTGGGAAAATTCTGTCCCCTGTCTAAAAATAGTTTCTAACTGCTGTAAAAAATCCTGTCGATTAGATTGAATGCATGGAGCTTTAAACGAATCGCACAGTGCCCAACAATCTATTAAAGATACACTATACGATAGCTTTTCCACAAACTGTTTGTACGGCAAGCGCGCTATCACGGCAAGTTTAATGAAAACCGTTTCGTAATATTCATCAGGGAAAGAAAGCAGCTCGTCCATTTCGCTATATAGTTCCTTAGCGAGTTGTCGTAACTTTGGTGTTCGCACGCCTAATATTTTATGGTCTGTAAAAATCAAACGACGTTGAAAATCAGAAAAATCCTCTTCTGCGCAATCGATTAATTTATCTAAAAATGTGGAATACGTCATTTAACTCCCTCCACCAAATGTCTTGCGCGTACCGCGGATTCGCAGGGCTTGTAGACGGCATCTTGCGGTATGGTATATTTACGTTTGCATACGCCGACGTAAACAGTTCATACGAAAGACTGCCGTTTAACAAGATTTTTTTTAATTGACAACTTTGGAAAATGGGAGTTAAATCCGCAATTTCCGGCTCACGCAAAGACGAATCAGCCGAACCATCAATTTTGCAAGAGGTTGCGATATCCCACAGTGCAATTCTGCGCCTTAATAAAAAGTCTTTCTTGTCTGCAATGGTTGAAGGAATTTCTTCGTTAAAGAATCCGCATATCATGTGCCAAAAACGGTTTTGCTTATGCCCGTAATAAAAAGCTATTTCGCGGCTTTTTACAGAAGGAAAACTCCCTAATATTAAAACCTGGCTATCTTCACTAAAAATAGGGTCAAAGCCAATTTTTACCTTTTCGTCCATATCAGAAAGGCAATGGCTCGTCCGTGTTGCCAACGATTGCAAGAGCTTTCGCTTTTTCATCAAACATAGCCGAAAGTGTTTCTTGCGCGCTTGCATACGTCATATCATTGATGCGTTTCATCTTCTCTTCAAAGTCGAAAATTTTATTGAAATACAGCATGTTTTTTCCGTATATCAGCATTTGTGAGTTACTGCTTTCACTACTGAAAAACAAACCCGATTTCATTTGCTCACGGCTGCGCAAAAATTCGTCTTCAGAAATGCCTTTTGTTTTCATTTCGGAAATAACGTCACTAATTGCAGCGTATGCTTCTTGGGCGTTAGCAGGATTTACCCCAGCATAAATAATTTGGCTCGCCGCCTCGGGAAAAGCAGAAATATAGGAATATACAGAGTAAGCAAGACCGCGTTTTTCACGAACTTCTTGGAAAAGACGAGCACTCATTGAACCACCCAAAATAGAGTTCAATGCGCTAACCATATCTTCTCTTTTATCCCCACGCACCACCGAAGGATATGCAATCGCAATATGCATTTGTTCGATGGGCTTTTTCTTTACAAGGCTCTTATGGTTTTGAATAATGCAAGGGGTTCTCTTTTCAAAAGCACCGCCCTCCAACGTCCCAAAATAATTTTCTACCAAAGCTTGTGCCGTTACGCTATCGATTCCACCAGCAAAAGAAATTACAATATTTTCGGGGCAATAACGTGCTTTTTTGTACTTCAAAATATCCGCAACGGTAAAACCTTTCACGTTTTCAACCGAGCCAAGAATGTTTCGTCCGTAATTCTCTTTCCCATAAAAAGACTGCGCAAGAAGATCCAAACACAAATCCTCAGGGGAATCTTCGTTCATAGAAATTTCCTCGCAAACAACCCCCTTTTCCCTTTCCATTTCATCTTCAGGGAATGTTGCATTCAAAAATAAATCGGATAATAATTCAAAACACGCCGCGGTATGATCAGACGTACATTTAGAGTAATAACAGGTTAAATCCTTACCCGTGAACGCATTTACTTGCGCACCGATTCGATCGAAAGCATCGGAAATTTCAAACGCATTGCGCTTTTGCGTACCTTTAAATTGCATATGTTCGATAAAATGCGAAATCCCGTCTTCTGCGTCCGTTTCGATACCAGCCCCCGTTCCAACAAGAATCCCCATCGTTACCGACATTAACCCTTCCATTTGTTTTACAACAAGCCTAAGCCCGTTTTCATAACGTTTTTCATATACCATAACTTTATCCATTCTCCTGCATATTCTCTGAAACAGTAACCACTTTCAAAGAATTATTTTGATAATATTTTAATATGTCATCCAAAGCATTTACGGTTGCTGCCATTGGATGCATTAATATAAAATCCCCATTTTTAACGCCTTTGGTTGCACGCGTATAAATCAATGAAGCATCCTTATCCCGCCAGTCGATTGTATCTTTCGACCAAAGGATGGTCTTCATTCCCAAGGCGTCGCATGCCGTCAGAGTTTCATTGGAATAAGCGCCTGACGGTGGCGCAAATAAGGTTGCTTTTACCCCGATTGCAAGTTCAATAAAACGATTGCAAGCCTTAATTTCTTTTTGATTTTCTACCAAACTCAAGCGCGTATGGTCTTTATGAAAATAGCCATGATTTCCTATTTCATGTCCACGCTCATACATTGCTTTTAAACATTCCACGTTGTCATCCGCCCAGCAACCACCGATAAAAAAGGTGGCTTTGGCGGTATATTTGTCTAAAACTTCTAATATTTGGTAGACTTCATCCGTACCCCAATATACGTTAAAAAGCAAGGAAACGCCCCCTGCGTTTTCTCCTGCGGAACGGTAAATTGTTTCTTTTTTACTCTCCGTTGTTACATTTTCAGGTAACGGTGATAAACAAACTACTCCCACCGAAAAAATAAGAACGCCAACTACTAAATTGCTTAAAATTTTTAAAGACAGAGCTCGCAAATTTTTGGAATTACGGTATAAAGACAAAATATCACCTCAAAAAAAAGCTTTTATTTTATCCTATTTTTTCTGCCTTTCGCTTAGACCATCTTTATTTAATTTTTACAATCGTAACCCCGGTTTCTCCTTCACCGTATTTGCCCAAACGATAGCTTTCCACATTGCGATGCTTTCTTAAAAACTCGTGTATTCCGGCGCGAAGCTTGCCCGTTCCCATGCCATGAACAATTCGAACCTCTTCTAAGTTGGCAATAACAGCGGAATCGATAAACAATTCTACTTCTGGCAACGCCTCGTGAACGGTAAGCCCGATTACGTTGATTTCAAGCGCAGGTTGTGGCTTTGGCTGCAACGATTTTTTTACTTGAACCTTTTCCAGAGTCCCTTTCTTTTTCCATTTGTCAAATTTGGTTACAGTTTGTGTATTTTGGCGAGGAATCATCGCCGACAAGTTAGAAATTTTACTGCGTACGCGCATATTTCCGCATAAAACTTCTACTTCTCCCTTGGGCAAACGTATACATTGGACAAGTCCCTCTTGCCCCATATTCTTGACAAAGACTTTATCGCCAACCTTTAATAGCTCCGGTTTAACGTCTTCGTACGTCAGCGTCGTTTCTTCGCTGTTTTCAATATCATAAGCTTTATCCATCAGCTTATTTTTTAAAGTACGAGCTTGAATCAAGTCCGCTTCGCTAATACTTTCTTTGGCAAAAATCTCTTCAATTTCATGAAGAAGCATTTCTGCGTCGGCCGTTTTTTCATTAATAATTCTACGCGATTCCGTTTTTGCAGAAACCAATAATTTTTCTTTTTCTTTTTGTAATTTTTCTCGCTCTTTCTCTACAAGAACTATTTTTTCTTGCCATTCCGTTTTTAAGCGGTTGCTTTCTTTTAAAGTTTCTTCGGCTCGAATACGGCTTTCCTCCGCACTTCTTACAATATGTTCAAACTTTTGCGCGTCATCGGAAAGGTTGGCAAGCGCTTCGTTTAATATCTCTTCACGCAATCCCAACCGACGGGAAATTGCAAGAGCGTTACTTGACCCAGGCAAACCAATATGCATTGCATACAGAGGTTGCAAGGTGTTGGAGTCAAACTCCATACAAGCATTTTCTATGCCGTCTTTTTCAAACGCAAACTCTTTCAAGGCAGTATAATGCGTTGTGACTACGCCCGTACATTTACTTTGCAACAAATGCGCCACAATCGCCTTTGCCAATGCCTGCCCTTCATCAGGGTCTGTTCCACCGCCCAACTCATCGATTAACACTAAGCAATTTTTATTGACGTTTTCGACAATATCGATGATATTTTTGATATGCGAAGAGAACGTGGAAAGACTTTCTTCAATACTTTGCGCATCACCAACGTCGCAATATATTTCGTCGAAAATGGAAACGATTGCACGCTTTGCAGGCACGAATAAGCCGCACATTGCCATCAGACAAAACAAACCAACCATCTTTAAGGTGACCGTTTTACCGCCCGTATTTGGACCGCTAATCAGCAAAAAGCGATATTCTTTTCCAAGCGCCAAGCTAACGGGGACAACTTTCTTTCTATCGATAAGCGGATGTCTGCCCCTGTCGATATTTATTATGCCGTCAGCGTTCACCTCTGGCATTACGCAAGAAAGCTTATAGGCATACTCAGCACGCGCATAAATACAATCGATTTCTTCCAAAGTGGAGACGTCATTTTGTAACTGCTCGCCCATGAAACCAACTCTTCGGGAAAGCTCGCCTAAAATACGTTCCACCTCTTCGCGTTCATCAATGGCTAACGAACGCAATTCGTTGTTCATTTCCAAAACTTCTTCCGGTTCAATAAAGAACGTCGCACCACTTGCCGAACGGTCATGGATAAACCCTTTGATGTTTCGTTTGTATTCCGCACGAACGGGTAAAACATAGCGATTGTCACGCATCGTAACAATCCCATCTTGTAAATATTTCCCCTCTGCGCCCGTTAAATATTCTGCCAATCTCGTTCGAATACGTTCGTTTAATAAACGAATTTCACGCCGCAAGGAATATAATTTGTCGCTCGCGTAATCGCTAACTTCCGTATCGTTTAAAATTTTTGTGTGGATATCCTCTTCTAAAGCTTCGTCAAAGTATAATTTATCGGCAAGCTCTTTTAAAAGAATAATATTTTCATCGCTGATATTTTTAATACCGCGGTGCGCGATACGCGTCGAACGCAATAAGGTTCCCACTTTTAAAAGTTCTCCGCAAGAAAGCGCCGACCCCTTTTGCGCACGTTCAATCTCATCAAAAAAAGTGGAATAATGCTCTATTTTCGCAACCCCATGAAAAAATAGCAAGCTAACCCCTTCTTCCGTTTGTTTTAATCGTCTTTGCGTTTCTTGCAGGGTAGCCGCGGGCTCCATTGCGCAGAGTCGATTTTTCGCTCCATCCGTCACCGCATATTCCGATACGAGCATAAGAATTTTATTTAATTCTGTTTTCTCAATAGCTCTTTGATTCATAATAATCCTTTATCCAAAAGTACTTATTGTACCCCTCGTTTGTAATGCCCCGACGTATAATTTTTATAAAAAGATTTTTGCTGCATTTCATCGTCTTTTATTTGTATTGCAGTGTGTTTATCCAAAATTAACGTCAAATCTAATAATTGTCCTGCTGCCTTGATGCCTTTTCCGATTAAGTCTGCACAATTATAGACCTCGAATCGGCAATCCCCGTTTGCCGCAAGATACCGTCGCACAGGGAAGACTCTCCCATTTTCATCCGTTAAACGATAGACTTCTTTTTGGTCGCATTGACGACAAGTTTTCCCAAACGGACAATAGCACAAATCCATTATTTTAATATTCCCCGACGCGAGCACAAACGACCTTTCACTTGCCAAACTTGCGGCTTCCTCTGCATTTAATTCTTTTGAAATGGCATAATAAGCAACCTCGTTGTGACATAAAAGTTGCCGCAAAGAATATTCATTGGTTAAATTAAAACCCGTACCTGCAAATATTTTTTTGCCGTGCTCACGGGCGAAGACAATCCCCCCGTAATTTTCCGCATAAATCCCGTCTATTCTATCATCGCTTATCCAAGATTTTACGGCAGTTAAATCTTCTTGGGTGGCGAAAGCCGGATAGTAAATATATTTTTCAAAATTACCTTGTAAAAAATCCTCAGGCAACGGCAAACAATAATTTTTCGGTTTATATATCGCAATATCAGCCTCAACCGCTGTAAAATCGTCCGATAAAACGGCCACTTTTTTATTCTTTCCCTGCAACGGTTTAGCAATCCCACTTCCTTTAAGGTTGTTGATTAATACATATGCCGATAACAATCCGCGAACACCCTTTTGAATATGTTCGCAGATAGCCGCATAGACCTTGCGCCTAAATGCGTTTAACTCGGATTTAGGTATAAAAATATTACCACTAATCGATATATCCAACGAAACGTTAGAAAACAAGCCGTCCGTTTTCGCAAAACAAACGCTCACTTCTTCTTCCGACAACGGCCTATTTTGCGCAGGTTGTAAAATGGAATCACTTTCAACCGTTATCCCATTCCAAGTCGCCAATGCGGTTTTTCCAATCTCAAAGAGAAGCGATATGCTTACGCTTGTCGGAATATTCCCAGACAAAACTCTTTTATTGACCGCAGTATCCGTTGTGATAAATACACTATCCCCATTCTTCAACCGAGGTTTCGAATCAATAACAAACCCTTTTGTTTGGGTTTGAACAAAAAACGCACCGCCAATTTCTTGTCCGTCACGCAAAATCTTAAAAGCATCGCCCTTTGAGGGGCGGAATGGACTTTCAACAAAATAGTTTTTATTGAGCACTTTCACAACGCCCACTTTTTCGCCGAGATGTCCTTGGATAGACGTAGATAATAACCGCTTATCCTGCCCAAAAGCGAGTCCTTTCGTATAATTTCCACGATTGTACGTGCGTTTTAAATCGGAAAGTTTTTCCTCTGTATTTGCGTTATCTAAAATCGCCCGATAATATCGAACGGCTGACGCAACGTACTCCGCACGGCGCATTCTCCCCTCAATCTTGAAAGAAACAACCCCTGTATCGATCAATTTTTCAATGTTTTCCCCCACACACAAATCGGAAAGAGACAAGGCATAATTTAATTGTTCGTTTCCATTTCTATCGTATGCATATAATTTTCGACAGGGCTGTTTACAACGCCCGCGATTACCGCTGTTTCCGCCGGCGAACGAAGAGAAATAACATTGCCCGGAAAAACACGTACAAAGCGCACCTTGGACAAAAGTCTCCGTTTCTATCAATGCAGCAATCTTTGAAATTTCAGTTAAAGGAGTTTCCCTTGCTAAAATCACGCGAGAAAAACCGCATTCTTTCGCGAATCTTGCCCCTTCTAAATTACAAACGCCTGCCTGTGTGCTTAAGTGCAAAACAATCTCGGGATACGCCTCATGTATCATTTTTCCCAAAAACGGGTCTTGTAAAATAATAGCGTCAGCGCCCTGATTCCAAGCAAACAATACGTCGTTAATAAAGTTATCGAGTTCTCCGCCGCTCGTCTTAATAACGGTATTTAAAGCAACGTACACCCTTACATCGCGTAAATGTGCCTGCAATAAAATCTCGCGAAAAGATTCCGCTTCAAAATTCTCCGCGCCTTGACGGGCAGAGAAAGAAGAAGAAAATCCTAAATATATTGCATTTGCGCCATTGTGAATAGCAGCCAATGCGCTTTCATAATTCCCCGCAGGGGCTAAAATTTCCAACATATATTTTTACGCGAATTCTAAAGAGAGACTCTTACGCCTCCATATACCCATATTTTTCAATGATTTCTGCTACGGCGTCTTCCTCATTTGTATAATCAATGGTAACAGCATGTGCTTTCAACGCCTCATCGGCATTTTTTACAGCAATTCCAAGCCCTGCCGTTTGAATCATAGACAAATCGTTTAATTGATCGCCGATGGCAATCGTTTTTTCAAGCGGAATCTCATAGGTTGCAGCCAAAAATTCCACCGAAGTGCCTTTGGAGCATTGAGCGTTTCCGACTTCTACCAAATAAATACTGCTTCGCGTTACGCTACAGCCTTTAAAACCCTCTTTATCAAGAGTCAATCGTACCCTTTCATTATCTTCAGGCGCAACCATCGCCAATATTTTAAACGGTTGCATGCCCGATTCTTTAACAAATATTGAAATGGGCTTGTCCGTTATCAGTTTTGCTTTTGCTTTTACAATATTTTCGTACATTTTTAAAGCATCGTCATCTGCGTTAGAATAATATTCCCACAAATCATATACGTGAATGTGCAAACCCATCTCTTCCATTTTTTGGCAAATGGTTACGGCAACTTCATTACAAATCGTGCCTTCGTACAAAACTTTCTTCGTTTCAATATCTACAATGGCTGCTCCTTGACCGCAGCATACAACGCCTGTTAACCCCAGTTCTTTTGCACGAGAAATGATAGCTTCAGGCATTCTACCCGTAGAAATGGCAAATTTGCCACCGTCTTGTATATACTGACGAATGATTGCTTTTGATTTATCGCTAACTTTTCCGTCTTTTCTCACTAAAGTTCCATCAAAATCGGAGATAATCAGCGGATAGTTTATCTTTCGCATAGTGATAATTCGTTCCTTTATAGCTGTTCCTTAAAATACAAATAAATTTTTTTCGCCAATTCCGGCCCAATGCCGCTTACTTGACAAAGTTCTTTTTCCTCAGCTGACATTATTCTATCAATAGTAACAAACTTTTCCAACAAAGCCGTCCGCTTTTTCTTTCCGATACCTTCAATCTCTTCCAAAACAGAAGCAAGATTGCGCTTTGAGTGCAAACTTCGAAAATAAGTAATGGCGAAACGATGCGCTTCATCACGGATTCTCTGTAACATTTTCAAAGCATAATCGCGGTGGTTGATACGAATACTTTCCGCAGAAAACAAAGTAAATACTTCCTCTTCTTTTTCCGCAAGGGAAATCAACTCAATATCGTCAATCCCCATCTCGTCGAACACCTCTTTAATCGCAGAAAGCTGCCCTTTGCCACCGTCAATAATAATCAAATCAGGCTTAGGAAAACGCTCAGATTCCTCGGTATTTAACTTGCTTAAACGCCTACGCATCATTTCTTGGTGAGACGCAAAATCGTTAGCCCCTTCTACGGTTTTTATCTTAAAACGGCGATAGCTTGTTTTATCAGCTTCTCCGTCAATAAATACAACCATAGAGCCAACTTTGTCAACCCCACTGATATTAGAAATATCATAACATTCCATGCGTTTAGGATATTTTTTTAATCCTAAAATATCCTTTAATCGCACGCAGGCGTTTTTGGTCATATCGTCTTTATGCTTAATTTTATCAATGGATTTTGATAAATAATCCTCAGCATTTTTTTCAGCCATATTAAGAAGTTGACGCTTCACTCCTTGCTTTGCTAAGACAATTTCAACCTTTTTTTCAAATTTTTCAGCAAAATAACATTCAAGCAGTTCCTTCTCACAAAAACCTTGCACGATTATTTCGTCGGGTAATTCATGATTACTATAAAACTGAATAATAAATGCCGTCAACGCATCCGTTTCCGAAAAAGAGCCGTCCTCTAATGCAAAGTTACTGCTTCCCTGCATAATTCCGCTACGAGTAACCAAAACGTTGATTGCAGAATATAAGAAATTGGTCTTTAATGCAATGATATCCGCATTCAAAGCACGATTAAGCGACGTGATTCTCTTTAACTTTAACTTCGAAAGCATCGCAAGTTTTTCACGATATTCCATCGCCAGCTCAAACTCTTCACCCTCGGCAAATTTAAGCATTTTTTCTTGCAATTTTTTTTCTGCTTCTTCGTAATTCCCATCTAAAAAAGCCAAAGCTTCCTTAACTCTTTCACCATACTCTTGGCATGTGCACAAGTGTGCGCACGGAGCAAGACACCTGCCCAAATGATACGCTAAGCACGGCTTTTTTGGCTTTTCCGTAATCGCCACCGAACAAGTACGGATATTATAAACAGAAGCTACGATATCCAATATATCCCCACAGCGCACTCCGCCCATAAACGGTCCAAAATATTTGCCGTCCTTTTTTATCTTTCGAGTAATCGAAATGCGAGGAAATTCTTCTTTTGTATGCACCTTGATATAGGGATAAGTTTTATCATCTTTTAAAAGAATATTGTATTTAGGTTTGTATTTCTTAATTAAATTATTCTCTAACGCCAAGGCGTCAATTTCTGTTTGCGTGATGATATAATAAAAATCCGCGACATGCTCTACCATGGCTGCCACTTTTTCCGGTTTTGCGGAAGCATGAAAATATTGGCGCACACGATTTTTTAACACGCGCGCCTTGCCTACGTATATAACGACCCCGTCCTTGTCAAGCATGATATACACGCCGGGAGAGTCGGGCAATAGATTGAGTTTTTCCTTCAAATCGCCCATATTAACATTATATATCAAATTGCAAAATTTTGCAAGGAAATAAACAAAAAAATTCTATTAACAGCCTAAAAACTCTATACCTTTTAAAATCACGTCGTTTATCGAGTCATTCGTCAAGCTATAAAAAATGATTTTTCCTTGCCGACAGCACTTCACTATCCCCGCACTCTTCAAAAAACGTAATTGATGAGACACGGTTGTTTGATTGATTTCAAGAATTCTTGCCAAATCCGTAACGCACAGTTCACTAATCGCCAAAGCCGATAAAATTTTCACCCGTGTATAGTCTGCAAAAACAGAAAAAAAGCACACAACTCCTTCAAGAATATCCCCTTGGGGAACATAATCCTCAATTAGACTTTGTGTGCGTTTATCTAAAAGTAACATTTGCGACATATTCAATCCTCCTAATATGTTTTATTGGGGATATGATAACATATGCGCAACGTCATTTTTTAATTAATTTTATCATAATTTAACGATTTTTGTCGTGATTATGATATTTTTTTCACCTCGTATCCTGCTTCCGCAATCGCGCTGATTAACGCCTGCTCGTCAACCGAGTCGCTTAATTCAACAACAGCCGTCTTTTTCTTTAAATTAACTTCCACAGCCGTTACACCTGCAACCGCTTGCAACGCTTTTGTAACGTGTGCAACGCAATGTTGACACATCATTCCTTCGATTTTTAACGTCTTTTTCATGTCTATCTCCTTTACTTCTTCTTTTTTCTTACCAAACCGAGTTAGCCGCAAAGCATTTAAAACAACGCAAAGCGAACTTAAACTCATGCAAAGTGCGCCGATCATAGGATTTAACGATAAGCCTAAGAATGCAAATGCGCCTGCCGCTAAGGGAATCGCTACACAGTTATAAAAAAACGCGCAAAATAAATTTTGTTTGATATTTCGTACTGTTTTTTTACTTAACTCAATCATGGTGGAAATTAAACGCAAATCTCCATGCGATAAAATGACCTCCGCCGTATCCATCGCAATATCCGTGCCATTCCCCATTGCAATTCCAATATCGGCTTCTTTTAACGCCGGGCTGTCGTTTATGCCATCGCCCACCATTGCCACAACACCGCCAACCGAACGAACGCGTTCTATCGCCGCTTTTTTATCTTCCGGCAAAGCCTCCGCAAAATAATCTTCTATCCCCACTTCACGCGCAATCGCTTGTGCAACGTTCTCATTATCCCCAGTCAACATCCCAACGCGAATATGTTTTTCTCGCAAAGCCTTAATCGCTTGTTTACTCTCCGGCTTCAAGATATCCGCAATGGCAAACACGGCTAAAATTTGTTCTTCATCCGCAAGAAAAATTGCTGTTTTTCCCTGATTTGAGTATTCTTTCTCAATATCCAAACTTGTTTTTGCTAATTTTTCGCCAAGCAAGCGACGATTCCCTAAATAATATTTCTTAGCTTGCCATCCACCTTGCGCGCCCTTACCGACAATATAGTCGTACTCTTCAATGTTAATAGAAGTTTGCGCCCCCTGCTCTTCTGCATATGTGCAAATGCATTCAGCAATGGGATGATTGGAATGACTTTCAATAGAATAGGCAAGTCCTAAAATAAATGCAGCGTCGCTAGAAAAAACCTGAAAATCCGTCACGCGAGGCTTTCCTACTGTTAAAGTTGCTGTTTTATCTAACAATACACAGTTGATATCTTTCGCTTTTTGCAAGGCTTCAGCGTCTTTATACAAAATTCCTAAAGACATCCCTCGTCCCGTAGCTGCCATAACCGCTACGGGCGTTGCAAGCCCCAACGAACACGGACAAGAAATTACCAAAACGGAAATCGCATAATTTGCCGCTTTTGCGAAATCTTTTGTTACAAGAATCCAAACCAAAAACGTTATTACTGCAATCAAAGTTACAAATGGAACAAAAACAGCGGCTATTTTATCGGCTAGTTTCTGCAAAGGAGCTTTACTTGCCCCTGCCTCCTTCACCATTTTAATAATTTGTGAAAGGGTCGTTTCCGCCCCGACTTTCTCCGCTAAAACCTTAATAAAACCACTCTTGACAATATCAGCACCGGTAACCTGATCCCCATCGGAAACCTCGATTGGCATACTCTCTCCTGTAATAGCCGCCCGATCGATAAAGCCGTGACCCTGGCACACTTTTCCGTCTACGGGAATGTATTCGCCCTGCTTAACAATTAGTATATCCCCCGGTTTTATATCGGAAAAAGGAATTGTGTTTTCTATGCCGTTACGTTCAACAAGTACGGTGTTTGGCATCAATTTAATCAGCTTTTCAATTTCCTCTCCCGTCTTCCGCTTGGATTTTTCTTCCAACCACTTTCCAAGTGTAACCAATACCAATATCATCGCGGCTGACTCGTAAAAAAGATGCGGAACGTGCGATTTATTTTTGGCAATGAAAAATACAATCATCCATATGAAACTATACACATAAGATACCGCCGAGCCCATGGAAACCAAAGTATCCATATTGGGAATTCGCTTAATTAAAGCTTTCACACCGCTCGTGAAAAATTTGTAGTTGATAACAAGAATAACAAGGGAAATAATTGCTTGCAAAGAAAAATTAATAATAGGAGGCGGTTGAGGTAAAGAAAGCATATGCCCCATGGAAAAATACATCAAGGGAATCAAAAAGCATAAGGATAAGAAAAAACGATGTTTAAGCCCGTCGGGTTGCGGTTTACGCTCTTTTAAAAGGTTTTCATTAAATTCCGTTGCACCATAACCCAATTCGATGACCGTCTGAATAATCTTGTCTTTAGAAATGATGTTGTCATCATAATCCACCGTCATGCACTCGCCCATAAGGGACACCATGGCGTCTCTGTCACTGCTGCAGCAGCTCCAGTCCTCGCTCACATGGCAGATGATCTCACTTTCTCTGTGCGCTGCCCATTCTATGGGGAGTCTCTCTT
>JAZQGK010000044.1:0-4933 GCA_045539975.1 Candidatus Scatosoma sp.
ACTATGAAACCTTTATTATTCCCATTAAAAAATTACCCAACGCCAAATAGCTACTACATATCCAAAGATAAATTAGACGAACCGTGGTATAATATGCACTTCCATGATAGCATCGAAATTACGTTGCTTATCAAAGGAACCTGTCACCAAATTATCAACGGAACCGAATATTTTATGCCCACGTATACTTATACGATTATGTGGCGGCAGGATTATCATAGATTTTATGATTTTTCCAAGGATAATCTTTTGTACAATTTAATGATTTCTCCGTCATTATTACCCGAAAGTATTTTAAAAAAGCTAGAATCAACACCATCCGATAAAATATGCACGCTTCCTAAGGAAGTGGGAAAAACGGTCGTTTCTATTTTGGATACCCTCGCACAATCGCAAGCTTTTAACCATAATTATATGCCCCGCCTTGCCGCCTCGCTTTGTGTAAACCTAATCGATATCTTTTTCTATCATTATAAGACACACCCGACGTCCAAAATTGTTCCTCACGAGAGTATTATCCAAAACGCTTTAATTTATATAAATTCGCATTACACCGAACCGTTATCTCTACAAAATATTGCAAGCTATGTAAATTGCAACGCCGCGCATTTAAGTGAAACTTTTCACAAAAAAATGAATCTGACGATTAAGCAATATATTACCATCTTACGAATTAAAAGAGCGAAAAAATTGTTAGTTACAACCACGGCTCCCATTTCTTCTATTGCTTATGAAAGCGGCTTTTCGTCCCTCGCCAGCTTTAATCGAAATTTCTTAGAGCAGGAAAACCTTTCCCCTACGATTTATCGAAAAAAACTCACTATCAAAAATACGTTATAACCACGATAATGATTTCCACACGGACAGGCTTAACGCCCGTCCGTGTGTTTTTATAACTTAGTTATTCGGATTGAAAATGTCATCCGCCACGTCGTCTTTTTGATTGATAGAGAGTGTAACGATATCCGTCGCAGACATTAGAATAATTGCGATTTCGATATTTTCATAAATCTTCTTCATATCGCACCTCCTATTAACCTAATTTCGACGGCAAAACGATTACGCCTTCGCCCGTTGCCAATTCAACAGCAAGCGTATTATTCGTTACGCTTACCGTTTGCGCTACGCCGCCACGATAAATAACGACTTCCGTAATGTTCTTGTTAAACGTCAAGGTAATCGTTTGCGCGCGGTCTTCTTCTTCATGCGAATTGTAGTTGCAAAGGACGTAGCCCTCGTTGCCGTTCGCATCCTGCATAACGCTCATAAGATAATTCCAGTCGGTCTTATTCGTAGCAACGGAAGAAAGATGCTTCGTGTCGGTTGCAGAAAGCTCGTAATCGCCAATCTGACCAGATACCGTTTCGAATGCTTGATAATCTTGATCGGTTGACAAAACTACACTACCAATGGTGCTGCCATTATCTTTACCTGCGCCGAGGATAATTCCTTTCCAATCGAATGCGCTATAAACCGCACCGATTGCCGCAAGCTCCTTATTTACATTCGTGAATGCGTCATAAGCGGTTTGGTTGGTAATATTGCCATCGTTATCTACGAACGTATAGAACGTTTCACTGCCCGAAGCACTCGGCGAATAGGTAAACCAAGAAATGGAATCCATACCGAACGCCAACGCCGCGTACGCTTGCATACGCATTTCCGCTTCGGTGGGAATTCTAGCTTTTGTGTCGTTGTCCGCGGTACTAAAACCCGAAGACTGCAATGCCACGTGCGCATGCGCGCCGTATTCCATAGCGTAATATTTAATGACACCCAAGTCCAAAAGGAACGTATCGTGCAAGGAATAATCCTTATTGATAGGATAGCTATCAATGGAAAGCCACTTTTCACCCATTACCTGCGAAAGCACCTTATCGCAATATTCCTTTACGTATGCCTTAAACGCATCTTTGTCGAGCGTAGTACTGCTACCGCCCCACCAGTTTGTCTCAGTCGTTTGGAAATAGGGCGCATAAGAAGGCAACAGGTTGTTCATATACATGACGTCCGAGCCAGCGTATACGTTATTGAATTGAATTGCCAAATCGGCAAGCTTCGACATCATCGTATCGTCTTCGGTAGGTTCGTCCCAATGCAAGAAGCCGATAAAGCCTTCGCAATCGGAGAAGTCGGGCGTGCCAATTTGCGTAAAGTCAGTGTTGAAATTTTCGACATTGTTTGCCGCAAATGCAACCGTTTTCAATCCCTGCGACCAGAAGAATTTGATAATCTGATGGGTTTTTTCGATGGCTTCTTGCGTGTTCAAGACAAGAAGGTTTTCACCCGTCAAGTTGACAACCTTGATGCCCGTATTCTTCATCTGCGTAGCGATTGCAATATTCTTTTCGTTATTATATGCGTTGCTTTCGTCAAGCGCGGGATAGTTCCATGCAATTACGTTAAAGAAATTGTTTGCCGCATAAGATGCATAATCCATAAGCTCAATTTCATTAAGCGCAGCATAAGCGTCTACGATTTCCTTTCTCGTTTCGGAAAGCGTTGCGTATCTAATTTCGCCTTCGGCAGGTTCGCTGGTATCCGCTTGGAAAGCTTGTGCGATTTGACGAATCGAACGTACGTTATCTTCCTTATCGAAATGCGTGTAAACAGTGATCGTTTCGCCGTTTTCAAGGGTAATTTCCATATACCCGCGACCAGCAAACAATCTGCCGTAGTTTTCTTCATACAAATCCTGCATTGCGCCGCGATATACGACGTAACCATCAGCATTTGCTTCCGAATAAGTAGAAGGAAGTTTGATAATATTTTCGCCAGGCGTGAAATCTTCCAAGTTCGGTTCTTGACCAGCAGCAAGATAATCATAAGCAATAATCAACGTACCGTAAGAAACGCTTCCCTCGCCAATATATCCTTTCAACGTATTCAAATCCGTTTCTTTTAACAATGTCGTGAAACGGATACCCGACGTTTCCGCCGTACCCGCAACACGAATTGCCGCACCTACCTCTAAGCGGAAATCAATTTCCAAAGCCGTCAACGTGATATTTTCGCCTGCAAGTTGAAGCGTATCGTCCGCGGTATATAAAGCATCGTTGTATACCCAACCGATAAAGGTGTTATAGGTTTTTGCCACTACGGAAGAAACCGTGTAATTGCTGTTCTTTTCTGCATACTCAACACTGCTTCCGCACGACGCCGTGTACGTAACCGATACGTGGTCAGGGTCGATAAACGTTATGTTCGTTGTGTTTACGTAAAGACTTACTGCGTTGGTGTTATACGTGCCGTATTCGGCGCCGTCCGTGTCGCTTATCTCCGTTTTCAAAAGCATTTCCGATGCCATCAACAAGCCGTCAATCTTAATATAAGCCCAAATATAGTCGCTGTTTAATACGTCGATTGCGCCGAGTTCAATCACGTAATCGGTATTATTCGACAAGGGAAGTCTTTGCGAATTCGCTGCCTCATTCCAAGTTCTAATAACGCCTTCGGTAATTTCAAAACGAACACCGCTCCAAGCAGAGCCGCGAAGACGAATAGCCGTCTCACCGTTCGTTGTGTCTACAGAATTTACTTGGAAACGGAATTTCACCGAACCCGTCGTGTTTTCTGCGCTTTGCGCATAGGTAAGCAAACTTCCGTCATATATGCCTTCTACCTCTTTATTAAGCCCTAAGCCAAGGTCGCTAATTCCAACAACGTCGTAGGTTGCAAGTTGACTATCTGTATAATAATTACACTTATTCCAACCAGAACCCGTCCAAACAAATTGGCTTTCGGGGATAATATATTTAATCGCAAGGTCGGCGTTCGTAAACGTACCGCCGATGGAAACAATGTCGCCTGCCTCAACAGCCGCAAACGTTAAATATAAGCCGCCGCCGAAATCCTGTATGGCATTAGCCACGTTGCCCGTCAATGCAGCCGTTTCGCCGTTTACCTTAAAGCCTGCGCCGCTTACGTTGTTAAACCAAGGCCAATCGCTTACCGTCGCGCCGCCCGTCATAGATATCCACAAAGTCGTGTTCGTCGTACTATTAGCGTGTACCGTCAAATTGCTGACGTTATATTCGGTATATTCAACGTATTTTTCCCAACCGGAACCGTTCCAAACGAACTTGCTTTCGTCAATGACGTATTTAACAGGTGCTTGCGAGTAAACGAACGTACCACTAATAGAGACCACAGCATCTGTCGGCACTGCCCCAAAATCTAAATACAGACCGTCGGGCGTACTCTTCATGGTGGTAAGCGTCGTAGCAACGCCGTTTACCTTCCAACCGTCGCCGCTTTCATAGGTAAAGACGTGATCCCAATCAAGAACAGGCAACGCCGCACCGCCTACTTTTTGCAAATACAACACGTTATTAAGCCCACTTGCTCCACCAACGCTACTGTTGACGTGTAATTCAAGCGCGCCGAGATTGTGAATTGTATATTCTACGTATTTTTCCCAACCAGAGCCGTTCCATTCAAACTTGCTTTCGGGGATAATATATCTAATTCCCAAATCTGCGTTAGAAAACACACCGCCGATGGAAACAACATCGCCTGCCTCAACAGCCGCAAACGTAAAATATAAGCCGCCGCCGAAATCCTGTATCGCATTAGCCACGCCGCCCGTCAATGTCGCCGCTTCGCCATTTACCTTAAAGCCAGCGCCGCTTTCATAGACAAACCAAGGCCAATCGCTTACCGTCGCGCCGCCCGTCATAGATATCCACAAAGTCGTGTTCGTCGTACTATTAGCGTGCACCGTCAAATTGCTGACGTTATATTCGGTATATTGCACCTCTACGTAATCAACCCAAGCCGAGCCGTTCCATTGGAACGAGCAATCTTCAATCACGTAATCTGTTGTAAACGCTTCACAACGAAGAACGCCGCCGATTTTGAGTATTGCGCCCGTGCTTACCGTTTGACCCAACCCAACGTAGAAATCACCGCTAGGCGATTTTACGCTGTTTTC
>JAZQGK010000045.1:0-3989 GCA_045539975.1 Candidatus Scatosoma sp.
CTCACCGATAAATAAGAATTTATAGGAGGAGAATGAGCGATATGAAAAAACTCATATTTCCCATAAGCAAAATCATTCTTTGCCTTGTCACAATCCCATTATGGTTCGTTAAAATGTTCATAGACATCGCACCTTTACCCGACAAAGAAACAGGTCAAATCGTAAAAGTGGTATTTCGATACAGTATGCTCGAAAACATTGGAGCCTTAGCGCATCCCTCTCTCGCGTATATAGTGATGGTACTCGCATTAATTGCCACTATTATGAATACGCTTGTTTTGAAATTTTCTAATAATAAATTACTTCGAATCACAGCAAATATTGCGTTTGGGATAGCGATAGGATTATTCTTACTTCTTCAATTACTCGCTTCAACGGTTGCCCGTGTATACTAAATAAATTTTAATTTAAAAGTGAGGTATAAAAATGAAAAAACTATTTGCTATATTGCTTTGCATTATATCTCTAATGCTGTTCGTAGGATGTGGGTCAAACAAATTAAAGAAACCCGAAACTAATTTAGAGTTTTGGATAACGGAAAACGTTGACGACGTCGATTTTTCAAATTATCAAGTAAAATACGGTATGTTTGGCGGTAATAGGTATTACGGCACAGGCTATGTTCCGACTCTCGATGAAAACGAACAGCAGGTAGACCCTCCGCATTGCGTAATTTATACCGTGACCTCATATCCTGACTATGCAAATAAAACTCAACATGTTACGAATATTGAAATCACCGACCCCGAAATTAATTTTTACGGTCTTTCCATTAACTCTTCAAAAGAAGATATTACAAACGTTATGAAACAACATGGCTTCACAATAACAGAGGAGGAATATGGAATAACTGCCAAAAAAGGCAAATTTACTTTCGTTTTTAATAAACACTCTAATTCCATCACAATCAAAGCAGAAGTGACGAACCGTACCGGTATTATATTCTAAACAACAATTTATCAACTTATAGACAGCAAAAAAAGACTAACGAACCCTTTTCGTTAGTCTTTTACTTTGCTCAAAATTTTTACGCACTCAAAACCTCACTTTCCCCCTTTTTTTCCTTTTTCACCTCTTTTTCTTCATACACTCATCTCTATTACTGTATATAGAATTTTCTATATACCTCTTTACTGCTCGTTTGGAGGGGAATTTATCGGTCTAGTGAATTGACAAATTCGGCAATTTCTTTGCGCATCTCGTCACTTTTAAAATGGTGAATATAATGCCCGCAATCATAAGCAATCAATTTTGCCCCCATATCCAAAGCAAACTTTTGTTGATTTTTAATCCAGTCTATTTCTTGGTCCTCGCCATTGGAGGAAAACAATAGCATTGGACACTCAATATCTCCGTCCGCGCCTACCGTTCTTGCATTATTCAAAACTTCTTTTGCTTCATTAATACAGCATACATTGAACGCATTTCTTTTTTTCAAGAGCTTATGTTGTTTGGCTTCCTCTTCCGTCAAAGAAAGATTACTCACGGAAGATAAAACACTGGCAAGCTTCAATCTTTTTAAAACCTTCATAAGACGGACTATTTTTTGTATATCTTTCTCTGCCCAAACGCTAAAGGACAAAGGCGTTGCCATATCGATGCCAATAATAGCAGAAACCTCATCGGGAAACTTTTGTTTCCATCTAATTGCTTCGATTCCTGACATAGAATGCGATGCTAAAATATATGGCCCGACTTCTCCAAGAGCCGTCAATGCCCGTCTTTGTATGGAAACAAGCGTATCTATATCACAGGAATACTCGCAAATGTCCGAATAGCCATATCCATATTTTTCAATAACCATAATCCTGAAATCAGTTAACAATTTTTCGTAGAGAACTTTGAAATCATAAACAGGCGCTACCGTACAATGACCTGCCATAAATAAAATTGTGGGAACCCCTGACTTTCCGTCTCTATATACGTGGATTTTATGCTCGTCTATTGTTACGAATTCCCCATTGCATTTTATTCTTTCTTTCATATGCATCTTTCTGTTAAATATTTATCGGCCTGGAATTTTCATCCGTATTTTGCGGAAAAATATTTATCGTTTATCAATCCCGCCTGCAATCCCGTAAAAAATGGGAATGGTAAGAAAAATCACCCAACTCGGATGCCAAATCCCCCATTTCATACCGCAAAAAAGATAGATAAACGCCACCAAAACAGGATAGGCAAACGCGCTGACGCGCTTGGTTTTGAAACAATCCAACAACGTATAATACAAAGGCACCGTTACATACAAAACCCAAGCAATATCCCACTCTCCGCACGCAAATCCCCAACAAAGAAACGCCACGGTCACCACGATAGGATAAGGCAAAGCATACAATACACGCAACCACGGGCTCTTGTTGACCGTTTTCTCGTCTTTCTCGTCTTCCTCGTCTTCCTCTTCGTTATCTTCGCCATCTTCGTTATCTTCGTCTTGGCACTCGTCCTCGCGCCCGTCGAAATATCCGTCATCTTGGCAATCTTGACAATCTTGTCCGTCTTTGCGCTGCGCGTCCTTATCACCTTCTTCTTGCTTTTGCGTATCCGCAGGCGAACCCTTTTCCGCCGATTCAGCAGGCACGTTGCCCACAAGTTCATCCAACGAAACGCCGTATAATTTCGCTATCGTAATCAGATTATCCGTGTCGGGCAAGGACTCTCCGCATTCCCACTTGGAAACCGCCTGCCGAGAAACACCAAGCCTTTCTGCAAGCTCTTCTTGCGACATGCCCGATTTTTTACGCAATTCATACAAAGCATTGCCCAGTTTTTCACCGTTCGTCATCGTTGTTCACTCCTTTGATGTGCCGTTTTACCTCTTTATTATATCACAAACCGCCGGTTATTTCCACCGATTTTACGTTGCAATTTCGCAACTATCGGTTGCGTGGCACTTTTTTGCCTTTTCATCAGTGAAAGGAAGTTAATCGTCAAGGTCGCCGTAATCAAAATCATGGCTCACCCAAGAATTTCTTTCCAGTTCCACACCCAAACGCCTGCAAACGCCTTGAAATTTTTTCTCGCTTAAATTTTTACCAAACTCCGCTTTCATCTGTTCTTGCAAAGTCCCCTTTGCGCGTTTTTGAGAAAGGTAATCGCGCAATTTTTGCGCATTTTCCGTATCGATGGTGTACCAAACCTCATAATCGCCGCCGCCGAAAAATCCCACGCCGTAATCCACGTATTCCACGCGCAAACTCCCGTCTGCATTCTCCGTCAATAACAACCCGCTCGTTCCCTTTCGCATATACGTCACCTCACTTACTTTTTTCGAATAATAAATATCCACTGGCATAGCCAGTGGTTTTTACTTTTCGGGCATAGCCCTAATACTACCAGCGGGGCACAAGTGCCCTTTCGGGGTGCCTGGCAGCGTGCTTTAATTACTTGCCACCCTTGAAAGGGTCATTTGGGTCAAAAATACTCAGTTGGTCTGCTTCTTTATCCGCTTTCAACTGATTTTCTATGTATTCCTTTATCGCCTGAGTATTTTTGCCCACTGTATCCACATAATATCCTGTACACCAAAACTCTCTGTTTCGGTATGCAAATTTCATGTTTCCCCATTTTTGGTATATCATCGTTGCACTTTTCCCTTTCAGGTACCCCATGAACGACGATATACTATATTTGGGCGGTATACTCAGTAATAAATGCACGTGGTCAGGGCATATCTCTCCTTCTATTATATCCACGCCTTTCCATGCACATAGTGTTCGCAAGATTTCCCTTATTTCCAATCTTTTCTCTTCAAAAAATACTTTTCTCCTATATTTTGGCGCGAACACTATGTGATACTTGCAATTCCATTTTGTATGTGCTATACTTTTTGTGACGTTATTTGTTTCATTCATTTAATTGTCCTCCGATTTTGTTTTTTGTCGCAACTGCCAGGTCACGACTTTATTATACAAAATCGGAGTTTTTTTGTCTATTACTCACCGGTAAACCTCTACCGAACCACGCCACTATGGCGTGGTTTTACTATACAA
>JAZQGK010000046.1:0-11504 GCA_045539975.1 Candidatus Scatosoma sp.
AGCGCGAAAACCACCGTTTTTTCGGTCTTTAAGTCGGTAAATCGGTCGAAAAAAGCGACGACACCTTGACTGCGCGCTCGTATAGTCAAGGTGTCGTCTTATGCTCGTATAAAATAAAAGATATGAAGATGAAATGAAATAAAAATTTATTTTATTTCTGGAGTCTTTTGTTTTCTATACTTTGCAGGAGTAGTTCCATATTTTTTTGTGAAAATTTTGATAAAATACGGCATACTTTCGATACCGATCTGTTCGCAAATTTCCGATAAAGTATAATGCGTTGTCTTTAATAAATATGTCGCGTGGTTAAGCTTTAATCCATTTACGTAGTCTAACAAAGTTAAACCAAATGTTTCCTTGAATTTTCGGCAAAGATAATATTTATTGTATCCTAATTCGTTGCGAATGATTTCCAAGGCATTTTTTTGAATAAAAGCGTTAGAAATAGCTTCTTCGCACTGCGCACGGAAATTCTCTATATTGGTATTTTTATTTGCGTAAAGATAAACAAGCCCTAATAGCGTGGAAACTAAAATTTTTTCAAAAATTTTTCTTTTAGAGATGTCAAGTTCTTCAAAATAATTTTTAATATTATTTTCAAGAAAAATAATATCTTCCGTGGTGATTTTACAATGCGCAAATTTATTGCGTTCAAGGTTTTTGAAAAAATCTTGGCTAATATAATGGAAGGCGGGTTCCGCAAGCGAAAGGTTAATAATAAAATCTCGATGCGTACAATCGTTTTTTCGAATAAAATAATGCGGAGTGTTGGGGAAAATTAAATACAAGTCGCCAACGGAAATTGATTCTTCCATACCGTTAATCCAATGCGTGATTGAGCCATTAACAACGTAAAAAATTTCAACAAATTGATGTTGATGGCGCTCGGAATCTAGTCCGTCTCTCAAAAAGGTATTAAAAGGAACGGTTGGGTGTTCTTCATAAATAGGAATCTCGTTTCTCATGGTTGAATTGTAACATACTTCTTGCTTATTGTCAAGAAAAATTTGTAAATAAAGGAAATAAAATACCTATCATTAGTCAATAATGAGAACTTTTTGGATAATATTACACATTTACACCAAGCACATTGTATGTTAGAATGAAATTGTAAAATGGTGATAATCTATATTTCTTTATTTTTATAAATCACCATGTAGAATAAGTGAAGGAGGCTTAAAATGAGAAAAATTTTATTGGCTTTATTAAGTATTGTGGCGGCGATTTCTATGACATCATGTGCAGACTTGTTTGCTTCATTGGAAAGCGGAAAGTCTGAGGATAGTATGTCAACGAGTGTTGAGGATAACGGCAGCTCTGAAAAATCTGATGAAGAACCGGAAGATATCCACACGCATGAGGGCGTCAAGACGGAAGAAAACGAAGCAACCTGCACGGAAGCAGGCAATATCGCATATTGGACGTGCGAATGTGGCAAGATTTTCTCGGATGAAGCTTGTGAAGCGGAAATCACGCTTGCAGATACGGTAATTCCTGCGAAAGGACATAGCGGTGTAAAGACAGAAGCGGTAGAAGCAACCTGCACGGAAGCAGGGAATATCGCGTATTGGACGTGCGAATGTGGCAAAATCTTCTCGGATGAAGCTTGTGAAACGGAAATCACGCTTGACGATACGGTTGTGACTGCAACGGGACACGAATACGATGAAAACGGCGCGTGTGTTTGCGGCAGAAATTTAACGGATAAAAATATTTGGCTTAGCGCGAGCGAAAACTGCGCTTCCGTTACGTATACGGAAGGAAAAGGTTGGAAGGCAACGGCGGCAGGCACGGCTAATTATTATATTAAGATTAGCCATGAAACGACGAAGTTCTTCGTAGAACAGGGAAATACGCAAATGACCCTTACTTTCTGTGGTGCGTTCGACGGTGCAACGTTCGGCGATAGCAATCCTTTGAATTGCCGTATATGGATTTTACCTCCAAATGCAGCGGATGGCAGTAACGATTGGAATTATGCAGTTTCTTCCAAAATGCAAACGGAGCTGACGAAAAATGCCGATGGTACGTATTCGCATACCATTGATTTGACGAATACCGCTTACGATTTCACGAAATATGACTTGACGATTTACGTAGATTATAAAGCGGCAAATACGGGCGGCGCAGTGGGGGCACTCTATATGTCGAATATCGCCTATGATAAGCCTGTGGATTTAGAGGACAGAAGCATTTGGATTAACGGTAGCGACGGTTGCGGCACGATTGCTTACACTGAAAACAGTGGTTGGAAGATAAGTGCAGCGGGCAATGCGAGCTACTATATCAAAATCAATCACGAAGTAACGGCGTCCTATATAGCAAAGGGAAATACGCAAATGACGCTTACCTTCTGCGGCGCGTTCGACGGGGCGACGTTCGGCAACAGTAGTCCTTTGAATTGCCGTATTTGGATTTTACCTCCAAAGGCAGCGGACGGCGGTAACGATTGGAATTATCCTATTTCGCAAAAAATGCAAACGGAGCTGGATAAAAATGCGGACGGTACGTATTCGCATACCATTGATTTGACGAATACCGCTTACAATTTCACGAAATATGACTTGACGATTTACGTAGATTATAAAGCGGCGAACACGGGCGGCGTGGTAGGTGCGATTTACATCAAAGATATTGCCTATTCCGTAAAAGCCGAAGATACCGAACCCGAAAAAGCAATTTATTGGTACGGTGCGGACGGCGAATGCAGCGTAAGCTATACGGAAGGAAAGGGTTGGAAAGTATCTTCTTTATCTACGGCGGCGGATACCAGCGGCGTACATTATAATTTCTACCTTCAAAAGGAAGTGATTCAGTATTACGTAGAAGAAATGGGCGCAACCAAGTTGACGATTACGGTCGGCGGTTCGTTTGACGGTACCGCACATGGCGGCAACCCTGTAAACTGTCAGGAATGGATTATTCCCAAAAATTCGGCAGGTAGCGATGATTGGAATTATAAGAACGGTTTCTTTAGCGGTTGGACGAATACGGGGAACGGCACGTATGCGTATACGATTGATTTGACAAATGTGAATTACAACTTCTTGGATAGTGATTTAAGAATTCGCGTTAGCCATAACGATAAAGGCACGGCGGGGTTGAGCGATGCGTCGGTTGGCGCAACGTATATTTACGACGTTGTATTTTCAGCATAAATGAAAGGGTGATTAACGGATAGGCTTCTCTATCCGTTAATGGCAGTATATAAGGAGAATAAAAAATGAAGAAATTACTTATAGCCTTGATGGGCGTATTGATGGCGTTTTCGATTGCGGCATGTGGAGGAGATGAAACGTCGGATAGCGTGTCCGAATCTTCCGTGTCAGTGGAAGATAGCAGCACGGGGAACGAGGATTCGAGTGGGACTGAACATACGCATACGTTAGTAAAGAAGGATGCGAAAGCAGCTACCTGCACGGAAGCAGGGAACATAGCATATTGGACGTGCGATTGCGACAAGATTTTTGCTGATGAAACTTGCGAAACGGCGCTCACGCTTGACGACACGGTAATTCCCGCGAAAGGACATAGCGGCGTTAAGACGGAAGCGGTAGAAGCTACCTGTACGGAAGCAGGAAATCTTGCGTATTGGACGTGCGATTGCGATAAGATTTTCGCGGATGAAGCTTGCGAAACGGAAATTACGCTCGTCGATACAGTGATTGAAGCAACGGGGCATACGTATAACGATGACGGTGCTTGCGATTGCGGCAGAGACCTTACCGATAAAAATAATTGGATATCGGCTTCTGAAAATTGTGAGTCCTTGGTTTACACCGAAGGAAAGGGCTGGAAAGCAACGGCGGCAACGGAAGATAAATACTATCTCCAATTTAGCGGCGAAGCCATTGGATACTACATGGCGAAGGGTTACGACCAGTTGACCGTTTCGTTTTCAGATGCGTTTGACGGAGATAATTATGGGGAAGATAGCCCCTTGAAATGCTTTATTTGGATTTTGCCGGCCAAGGCAGAAGATGGCAGTGAGGATTGGGAGTATTCTATCTCTCGTAAAATGCAGGTGGATTTGGATTATAATGCCGACGGCACGTATTCGCATACTTTATATCTGCTTGATGAAGCGTATGATTATGCGAAGTACGGTTTCAGAATTTATATTGATAATTTGGCGGCAAATACAGGAAATCAAGTGGGGGCTTGCTATATCTCCGATATGACCTATTCGATAAAACCGAATTTATCGGATAAGGGTATCTGGATAAAAGCTAGCGACAACTGCGGTGCGATAGAATATACGGAAGGCAGCGGCTGGAAAGTATCTGCAGCGACGGAGAATAAATATTATATAAAAATCAATCACGAAGTGACGGCTTCTTATATGGAAGAGGGTTGCGACCAAATGACGCTTACCTTCTGCGGAGCATTTGACGGTGCGGATTATGGCGATAGCAATCCTTTGAATTGTCGTATTTGGATTTTGCCTCCTAACGCGGCGGATGGTAGCAACGATTGGAATTATGCAGTTTCTTCCAAAATGCAAACGGAGCTGACAAAAAATGCCGATGGTACGTATTCGCATACGATCAACCTAATCAGTGAATATGAGGGCAGTAAAATTCACGATTTTGCGGAGTATGATTTGACGATTTACGTGGATAACTTGGCGGCGAATACAGGCAAAAATGTCGGTTCGATTTATATTAAAGACATTGAATATTCGGTGAAGCCGCCTCTAGTAGAGCCCACAAAAGCAGATTATTTCTCGGTGAATGAAAATTGTTCATCCGTTACGTATACGGAAGGGATTGGCTGGAAAGCAACGGCAGCGACAGGCGCAACGCATTATTATTTCAAATTAAACAAAGCGGTCACGGCATATTACCTTGAACAAGGCTATGACCAAATGACCATTTCCTTTGGCACAGCGTTTGACGGAACGCAGCATGAAGGCAGACCTACTGCTTGCCGTATTTGGTTCTTGCCTACGAAAAAGGGCGGCGGCTCGCATTGGGAATATAAGATCGACTATATTCACAATTTAACGGGACAAATGGACGGCTCGTATGCTTGGACGGTGGATTTGAAAGATGCCGCGTATGATTTTACGGACGCTGACTTCAATTTCTACGTGGATACGGTAGATGGTGGGAACGGCAAATACGTAGGCGCGTGCTATGTGTACAACGTAACGTTTACAAAGAGTATAGTCGTAGAGGAGGAAAGCTATTTGGGCGGCGTGAAGTTATATCAAATGGGCACAACGAATTCCCAGCTTTCAATGGGCTACGTAATGGTTACCGAAGCGAACGAAATTATCGTCGTGGACAGTGGCAGAAATGCGGAGGAAGCAAAGGTATTGTATGATTTCATCGTAAGCTTAAAGGGTAGCCCAGTGGTGGACGCTTGGTATCTTAGCCATTATCATGGCGACCATATCGAAGCGCTTACGCAAATTCTGAATAATTACGATATAACAATCCACAATTTATATTTTGATTTCCCTTCCGATAAGGCGCTGATTGAGCAGTATGGCGACGGCGATAACGTTTTCTTATACGATTTCTATGACGCGTTAGAAAACAACGCGAGCAAAGTGAAGAATATCATAACCCCGAAAAAGGGCGACGTAATGAAATATACGGGCCTTGAAATGCGCGTATTGAACGATGCATTGTTCGGCGAGGGAATGAAATACGTAAATAACAGCACGGTTGTCTATAAGGCGGTAACGTCCGATGAAAGCGTACTCTTCTTAGGAGATATGGGCGATTACGGTATGACGCTTTTGAATGATGAATATTTCAAAACGGAAATCGAAACGTGCACCGTTATTCAGATGGCGCATCACGGTAACAGCGATTTGTTGGGCAGCTTCTACGATAATATTAAAGAAATCAAGGTATGTCTGTTCCCTTGCTTGGCATGGGTATTCAACAACGACGCGGGAGCGGGGTTTAACAGTGGTACGATGACGACGGTAAAAACACGCCAATATCTTGAATCGAGAGGGGTTACCATTATGCTGACGCAGGCAAACGGAATGGTGACGTTGGAGTAAAAAAGTAGAGTTAGGATTATGTTTATAAAGAAAGAATTGCTAAAAGAATATACGGTGCTTTTGCCGAATAGTGCAAGCGAATGTCTGTGCTATGCGGCGGAACTGCTGGTAGAATATCTACATAAGGCGACGGGGGAACGTTTGCCGATATCCGATTCGCAAGCCTTACGGAAAAAGTTTTTTTCTCTTGGTAACACAAAACGATATCAAGAAAAAAGCGAAAAGTGCGATGTATCCAAGATAAGCAACGACGACGGTTTTGTTTTAGACAGTGAAGATGGAAACGTGTATATCGTCGGGCTGACGGATAGGGGCGTGATGTACGGCGTTGTGGAATATCTCGAACGTTTTTTGAATATTCGCTTTTTCACTTCCGATTGCGAGGCTGTACCTGCAATAGACAATCTGCCTTTGCCTGAGAATTTTGCATATACTCCCCCGCTTCGTATGCGTACGTATATTATAGGCGACACGTATGACGATACTAGAAAAGAAGGGTACGTAACTCCCAAAATCGACCAGTTGGTTAAAACGCATACGCGCGACGTGTTTACGGAAATAGACGAAAAGCACGGCGGAAAAGTGGAGCTGTACGGAAGAAATATTTCGCACAATTTTCATTATTACGTTCCCTATGAAAGATACGGAAAAACGCATCCTGAATTTTATCGTGAAATCACTGTAAACGGCGAGAAAATGCATACGATTGACATCACCAACGGCTTATTGCCCGACGGTTCGATTGACGATAGCGTAGAAGAAAGCGTTGTTAAAATTGTCATTGAAGAGATGAAAAAGGACGTTTTGGAATATCCCGACGTAAAAGTGTTTTTACTGACACAGGAAGACGGGGAAGAGTATTTCGACGATGACAACAACCGCGCGCAAGAAGCCAAATATAGGCGTAGCGGTATGCTTATTCGTTTTTGTAACGCAGTTGTGCGCGCTCTGAACAAATGGAGCAAAAAAGAATTAAACGGCAGAATTATTAAAATTGCCACCTTTGCTTATTCCTACGCGCAGTATGCACCCGTAAAGCAGGAAAATGGTAAAATTTTGCCGCTTGACAAAACGGTAGTTGCAGACGATAATTTGATTATTCAGCTTGCGATTTTTGCCAACGGTATGTACAGTTATTTTGATGACCGCCAAGACGAGCGAGTGAAAAACGCATTAAAGGAATGGAAAACGGTTGGAACGCAGTTTTGGTTTTGGGGCTACGATATCGATTTTTCAAACTATTTAGCCTATTACGATTCGTTCGGACACGTAAAAGAAAACGTGCAGGGCTTTATTGATTACGGCATTGATTATTTATGCATCAACGCGGCGTACGATACGGAATATTGTTGGCAAAACAATATGCGCGGATATTTGTATCACCGTTTGATGTGGAATCCTAATTTAGATGAAAAAGCACTTTTGGAGGATTATATCGACCATTATTACGGTGTAGCGGCGGACTGCGTAAGAGAAGTTATGCGCTTGTATAATGAAAATTACCAAGCTTTGGAAAAGGCAGGTAGACCCGTTTATGCAGTGACGTGGGGCTCGCATACGTATGCGCAAAATAACCCGCAAGAGATGTTGATGAAAGCGTTGAAAGCTTTGGAAGAAGGCGAACGGCGAATCCTCAATTCCATTACGGACTTGGCAGAAAAAGAAAAACTACTCAAACGCATTTGGTGTGTAAAAGCAACGCCGTTGAATTTACTGTATTTGAATTTTAAGGAATATAACCCCAACGGCACGGAAGCGGAACGCTTAAAGACAAAAGATAAATTTGTTCAATGCGCGAAAAAGGCGGGAATCGACCTTGTGCGTGAACATATGAGTTTGCAAGCGTACGTGGATTTTGTAGAATCGGATGATTATAAAATTCGTCCAATGTGTAGCAAATAAAGGAGGAACAAAATGAAAAGTATTTATGAAACGCCGAATATCGTGTTGATTCTTATGGAAACTACGGATATTGTTAGAACCAGCCCCGGGGATAATTTTGAGGGTGACGATTTCCCCGAATTTACAGGAAATTAAGGAGGAAGAAGGATGAAAACGAACGTAAAGAAAATATCGGTTTTCAGTTTGGCAGCGACGTTTATCGTAACGTTGCTGTTGGCGGTCTTGGCTTGGCTTGGCGTGCCTGCTGCGACAAGTATTTCCGCAAGCGCGGCAACTAATGCAAAAATAACGAACGTCATTTGGACGGCGGGAAGTGGCGGCGGATACGTACATTTGTATACGGATATTCCGTCCAGTACTTCGCTTAGCAGTATCAATGCAAACGCATATCTTAACGGATGGCGTTATCAAAACATCACGGTAAACGGTGTGCAGGCTGTAAGCGGCGGCGCTTGGGATAACACTGGTTATTTCAATACTGGTAATAGCGTTCATCGCTATCAAATGTGGCTTGCAAATACAGACGTTGCAGCTGATGCCAGCACGGTTGAAGCGGCTTCGGATGGCAACAAGTATTTGAACTATATTTTGAAAGCTGGTTCGTCTGTCGGCGGCGCGTATACCATCACCAACGACGTTGAGTTTACGGTGGTATTGAATAGTAGCAATGCGATTAGCGGTGCTTATAAGACGGCGAGAATTACGCAAGTTGTTAGCCAATCGAACGACACAGGCCATTATTGGTATCAATTCCATACGAATATTCTCGGTAGCGAAACGGCGACGAATCATGCACATAACAATTACTTGACCCCTTGGCGCACGACGAAAATGGTTGTAAACGGTAATGCGGTTGTATCGGGCGGCGATTTCTATTACGCAGGCGGTTTTAGAAACGACGAATCGAGAAGAAACTATAATTCGGACGGTACGGCGGGCAATCTGTATTACGTATGGATGACGGGTATCCCCAAAGCCTCTATCAATAAGCTTTTCGATAAAAAGATAAAAATCGAATTATTGCCCGGCAGACGTTTGGGCGACGAATATATCTTTGGTTATCAAGAAAATATCGTAATCGATTATTACAACGGTACTTCGGGACATTCGTTGCCCATCACGGGCGCGGAAGTCGTCAGCCATCAAGCAAATGCAGGCAATTCTTCTTACGAAGTGTTTGTGAACGTGCCTGGCGTAACCGACTTTAAGCCTTACACCAACGCATTTATTACATCGCTTCGTTCGGCAATTAAGGTGGACGGCGCAGAATTATCCAACACGGAAAAGAATAATACTTATTTCACGGGCGGAAAGCTCAAAATTTCGGGTAAGACGGATGAAACGGGCGCGTTCAGCGCAGGTAAAATTCACGAAGTCGTTATCCCTGTAGGTACGAAGTTTGAATCGGAAGTCAGCGTAAGTGTTTCCGCAGGTTTAAGGTTTGTAGAAGGCTACACCAACAGAACGCTTGAAGAAGAAATCCGTTTCTACGTATATCAGGATAAGAACGGCAATTTCCAAGTGGCAAACAACGAAAGCGATATTGAAGCGGGATATTTCTTTGATCCTACGGCAATCACGATGCTTGACGGTGCAAGCGTACGTATGAAGAACCCCACGGGGCTTGGATTTACGACGAGAATCAATAAAGTGGCTTACGACGAAGCGATTGCGGAATGTGGTGCGGAAAATGTAACGGTTGGTACGCTCATATTGCCCACCGATTATTTGACCTGTGATTTCACCATCGATGCGCTTAACGCAAACGGTATTATGTATAAAAATATCGTAAACAACGGTTGGAAGAACGAAGATACGATTGCAAAAGACGGCTATTATGAATATAGAGGCTCTCTTGCGCCCGTACAGGAATATAATTATGACAGAAACTTCTCCGCGGTAGGCTATCTTGCTTATACAGTGGAAGGGGAAACGATCTACGTTTATACGACGTACAGCGCGGAAAACCATTCCAGAAGCGTTTCTTACGTAGCGCAACAAGCTTATAACGACCTTTATAAACCGACGCCTGCAAAAGATACGTGGTTAAGAGCGGCAAGCGATGAACCCAACACAATAATTTCCTACACGGAAGACAAAGGCTGGAAGGTTAGCGGTACGACTAGTTTCTATAACTACTATTTGAAAGCAGAAATCATTGATTTTTATCTTGCACAAGGCGCGACGACACTTACCTTAACGGCAGGCGGCTCGTTTGACGGTACTTCACACGCAGGCGCGCCTGTAAACTGTCAGGCTTGGATTATTCCTAAAAATTCTTCTAACGCAGACGATTGGAGCTATAAAGCAGGCTTTATTAGCCAGTGGACGAGTGTTGGCGACGGCAAGTATTCGCATACCATCGATTTGACGAACGCAAGTTATAACTTTGCAGGTAACGAAATTCGTATCCGTGTAAATTCCGTGGACGTAAATTCGAACCAAGTAGGCGCGATGTATCTTTACGGTATTGAATTTAACGTGGAAGAAAAAGACACAAGCCAATATCCTTATGAAGCGTTAAACGGCGCGTACAGCCCCTACACGGCGGAAGAACGTAAAATTTTGGAAACGTACATTTCTTTCGATTCGGCTGTAAGCGCAAGCTATAAAATTGTAAAACCCAGCGCTGCAACTGCATCGGAAACGACGGCTGCAAATTTGTTGCAGGGTTATTTCCAAGAAACAATGGGGGTTACGATTCCCGTTGTTAGCGACAGCGCCGTAACGGATTTTTCCAACTTTTCGAAATATATTTCCGTTGGTCAAACAAGTCTTTTGTCCCTTGCGAATCTTGACGCTTATGCAGAGCAAAACGTTGCTTACGACGGCTATATCATTAAAACGATGGGTAGCAACTTGTTTATCGACGGTATCGTGGATAGAGGCACGGTTTATGGCGTGATGGATTTCGCGGAAGAATATCTTGGCTATGTGTTTATCGACGGTGAATGCTACACGGCTGGCTCGGTGGTGAGTTTGGAAATTAAAGACGTAGCGGATAAGGCGTTTACGCCGTATATCGAAACACGTTCCTATTTGGAATATGACGTAACGCAGGGTTACACCGACGCTATCACGGCGATTTCAAGAAAAAATAATAACTATTACGTATGGGGTGTAAGTAGCTACGGCGGCGCGAATAACTTCGGGTACTGGGGTGACAATGCGGCGCACACTATGCAGGCAACATTGGAAAAGGGTATCGAATTGGACGGCGGTACGAAGAATATTGCCGATTATGCATATACGTATACAACGGGTAGCCTCACGGCGGGTTACGTGACGCATTATCAACCCTGCTTGACCAACGCAACAACGAAATCCTTGATGGCAAGCGCGATGAAGGAATTGATTAAGGCGAACTATGCAAACGGTATTCGTTATTATACGTTGACGCAAGAAGACTCTACGGATAACAGCGGTTACTGTACGTGTAGTAATTGTAGCAGTGCAAGAACGACCTACGGCGGTCAAAGCGGCGTTACGTTGAAGTTTATGAACGACCTTGTTGCGTTGATGGATGCTGATACTGCTTTTGCAACGCAGTATCCTGATTATAAAATTTATACTTACGCAT
>JAZQGK010000047.1:0-33267 GCA_045539975.1 Candidatus Scatosoma sp.
CCTGGTACGCCCATTTTTTACTTTTATGGAACTGTTGCATAGAAAAAGACTGCGCTATGGATTTACTTCCGCCGGTCTCTTTTTGTTTGTTTTAACGGCGTCTTCTGCGCCCAAATAAAATCATCACCCATAACAGGAATCTTAAAAAATACAACAAAGAGGTCAACAGCGACGCTACGTACGTCTGTGCCGCCGCATCTAACATTTTGTCTGCGTAAGGCAGCTCGCTTTCCGTTAAAATACCTTCTTGTATCAGCATTTTCTTTGCTCGGCGGCTCGCGTTGAATTCCACGGGCAAAGTCACCAACGAGAACACCGTCGAAAGCCCATACAAACCAACGCCGACGAGCGCCACGTAAAACCCTGCGTTTGCATTTTCCGTCGAAAGTACAAACAAATCTAATATCAACCCTATCAGCACCAACGGCATCGCAAGCATACTGCCGACGTTTGTTACTTTGACAAGCGCCGTACGCAGTTTATAAGGCAGATACCCTTTTTTGTTTTGCATCACGTGCCCGACCTCGTGCGCCGCCACCGCGCAAGCCGCTATCGAATCGTTTCCGTACACGCTGTCCGAAAGATTGACGATTTGTTTTGTCGGGTGGTAATGGTCGGACAAATGCCCACGGACTCTACCCACGGCAACGTCCGTCACTTCGTTGCTGCGCAGCAACCGCCGCGCCGTATCGTACCCCGTCATGTGCGATTTTGTCTGCATCGCGCCGTATTTTTTATAAGCAGAATGCACTTTCGCGCTGGCTGCACCTGCTACCAAAGCGCAAAATATCATCACGCCAAAGGATATTAAGTAGTATTCTAACATAGTTTCACCTCCATATTATCATACCCGATTTTTCTTGTTTTCAATACAAAAAATTATAAATCAATGGCAAACGGGTACAATTCCGATTTCGAAACCCCGCGATCCTTCGCCGCGCGCTTTAACGCCTCTTTCTTATCCAACCCAGCCGCCATATAATGTTTGATATGCTCCACCTCCGACAAAGCGTTGAGGGGGCTTTCTTTTTCCGCCGCGCCCTCGACAATCAATACGTATTCGCCGCGCTTCTCGCCCGGTAACCCGTCCGCCAAACGGAAGGGCGTCGCTTCCTCGTGGATTTTGGTAATCTCGCGCACCGCGCAAGCTGCTCTGTCCCCAAAAACTTCGTACATCGCCGCTACGTCCTTGTCTACGTCCTGCGGCGCACAGTGGAACGCCAAAGTCAACTCGCTGTTTTGATACGCTTCCAACACCGCTTTTTTCTCGCTCTTTTTCTCAGGCAAGAACCCGATAAACGCGAACCTGCCTGCCGGTAAAGCTGACAAAACCAGCGCCGCCACAAACGCGCACGCGCCGGGAATCAGCGTATAGGGTTCGTTATTTTCCCGTAAAATTTTGCACACGGTATTGCCGGGGTCGGACACTACGGGAGTGCCTGCGTCGGACACGACTGCCACCTTTTCCCCGCGACGGCTCGCCGCCAAAATCTTCTCCGCGGCTTCCGTTTCATTAAATTTATGACACGCGTATAACGGTTTCTTGATTTCGTACGCATTTAAAAGCTTTATCGTATGCCGCGTATCCTCGCAAAAAATGACGTCTGCTTCTCGCAAAGTTTCCAAAGCACGCAAAGTAATATCTTTCAAGTTCCCTATCGGGGTCGCTACAAAACTGACCATTTTATTCTCCCTCTTTTACGTTCCTAATCGTAGGCAAAATTTCCACGCTCGGCTTGCCGCCTTTCACGCCCTCCACCATCACCAGGTATGGTTTCAACTCGTCCCTGCCCCCGACAAACTGAATTTTTTTCACCTCAATTCGCGCCTCGTGCAACGTATAACAAACCTCCGCCAACCTATCCGCACGGTGCAGCATACAAATCCGTCCGCCAAATTTCAAAGCCCTTGTCGCCGCTTTGGCAATCTGCGCCAAATTGATGGTAATTTCTTTTCGACAAATGGCTTTTTTATATTCGCTGTTGTCAAAACCGCTTTGGTCGCGTTCATAGGGGGGATTGCACAAAATCAGCGAAAACTGTTCGTTGTATTCCTTGGGCAAATCCTGCAACCGCCCTTGCACAAAGGAAAAGTTCTCAAACCCGTTATACGCCGCCGTTTTTTTCGAAAGCGCCGACAATTCCTCTTGCAGTTCAAACAAGGTAAACTGTAAATTTTTCTTGTCCTTATTCAAAGCATAAAAATGAAACGCCACGATACCGCTGCCGGCGCAAAAATCCGCTACCTTTTCCCCGTTGCGAGCCTTGGCAAACCGCGAAAGCAGCACGGAATCGGACGTGAAACGGTACAATCGGGTATCTTGCACAATTTTCAGCCCGTCTATTAACATGTCTTCCAAGACTTCGTTTTTCCCAAGCACCACTTCGCCCACAATTCGCGTCTCCTTTTCACTTTTCGCTTTGTTTTCCTATCCATAGTATAGCAAACTCACCGCGGATTGTCAAGCCTCGCCCACGCATACTTTTCCCGAAAATCACGCACGCTGTTTTCGTGAATACTTTATCTGAAAAATTACAAACCAACCTCGCGGAATTCAAAAAACGTCTTCCGTCCGAGGATATCTTGACCTATTCGTTCACCATGCGCGACAACACCGCTTGCGCCATCGTGTACGCGGACGGCGTCGTCAATAAACAACTCTTAGGCGAGCTGGTCGCGCGGCCTCTGTCCCATATCGATTTTTCTGAAAACGAGGGGGGCAGGTACGCGACGAATACGAAAAATCCGCAAAATAAAGCCGAAATTATTTTACGTTCTACTCTTTTTCCGGAATTGAAAAGCAAGGACACGTTTACCGACTGCGTAAAAGAAATTCTTGATGGGAATAGTTTACTCCTTGTTGACGGTTCTCCCCTTGGCTTGATTGTCGGGGCGAAACTTCTGCCCAACCGCGCAGTTATCGAACCACCCACCGACGTCACCGTCAAAGGTCCGCGCGAGGGTTTTATCGAGGATATCAAAACGAATATGGCGCTCATTAGAAAACGCCTCAAAACCCCCGATTTGCGCTTTGAAACCCTGCGCGTTGGAAAACGCTCGGATACGGCGGTCAGTCTTTGTTGGTTGCAGGGCATCGCAAACAACCAAGTCAAAGAGGAAATCAAACAAAAATTACAACAAATTTCCATTGACAGCGTACCCGATTCCTCATATATCGCCGCTCTGCTGTCGCCGCGCAAACACTCCATTTTCCATACCCTTGGCACAACGGAAAAACCCGACGTCTTTACCGCAAAGCTCAGCGAAGGCAGGGTGGGAGTCCTCGTAGACGGTTCGCCCATAGCCCTCACCGCACCTTTTTTACTGACCGAGGACCTACAAAGCAGCGAGGATTACTACGTGTCCCCGTTTACCGCGACGTCTTTTCGGTTTTTGCGTTGCATCGCGCTTTTCGTCGCTATTTTGCTGCCGGCTTTTTATATCTCCGCACAGCTATTTAAAATGCAGCTTTTGCCCTTGGGTTTGATGTTGACGATTGCCAGCAGCGTGCGTTCGTTGCCACTCTCGCCAAGCTTGGAGATGTTCGTCGTTTTGCTCTTGTTAGAAACGCTAAAAGAGGCAAGTATCCGCATGCCGAAATACGTAGGCATGTCCCTCTCCGTCGTCGGCGCGTTGGTGCTGGGTGAAACGGCGGTTTCCGCAGGTTTTTTATCCACGCCGGCTATTATCATCGTCGCCTTTTCGGGAATTTGTCTGTACACCGTGCCCAACTTCGTTGAAACGGGCAGTATTCTGCGTTGGCTGTTTCTCCTCGTCGCAGGCAGCGTCGGACCGTTCGGTATCGTGCTGTTCCTCGCCTTTTTATTGTATTATCTATTCTCTTCCGACGCGTTCGGAACGCCTTTCCTCGCGCCGTTTTCACCGCTCGTGCGCGGCGATTTACGGGATTCCGCCGTCAAATACGACCTGCTTTCTTTAAAAAAGCGTCCAAAAGTCTTTCGTTTGCGGAACAAAACGCGCCTGCGCGATCCGCAAAACGATGCAACCGCGGCGCAGCCCCAAAAACAAGGAGGTAAAAAACCATGAAACCGTTATCCGCCGCGCCCAACGTAAAACAAAGCGAGGGGATTTACGCCCGACAAATCGCTTTCGCCGCGGCTTTTTTATTGCCTGCCGCGAAATTTTTAGAAACGCCGTCCGTGCTCTCGAAATACGCGGAAGGGGACTTGCTTTTGCCGGCTCTTTTACATTTTTTATTCCAGAGCCTCGTGTTGTTGGCAATCGTGTACGCCGCTTCGCAGTCCACAATCAGTCTTTCCGAACGCTTGAAAACCGCTTTGGGCAAAGGGGTTTACCTTTTGTACGGGCTTTACGCCGCCTATTTTTTATTTTCCGTCATCTTACCCTTGTTAGACATGGAAAAGTTTGTGTACGCGGCGTTTTTTGACACCGCGCCGACCTCTTTTTCGTTTGGCGTTTTCTTCTTTTTCAGCGCATACGTTTGCACAAAGGGCGTCAAATCCATCGGCAGAAGCGCCGACGTTTGTCTGTTTTTGTTCCTTTTGCCCTTTCTTGCCCTGCTGGGCATGTCGCTAACGGAAGCGGATTTTTCTAACCTCATGCCCCTATTCGGCACAGATTTTTCCTACACCGCCACCGCCGTGCGCCGCACTTCTCCGCATTTCTCGGACGCCGTTTTATTACTGCCTCTCATCGCAAAATTACGCTATCAAAAAGGGGACGGAGTCAAAATTATGTCGGGGTACTGGGTAGGAGCGGCTTTTACGTTGCTGTTCTTGGCTGTGTTTTACGGGTTATTCGGGTCGATTGCCTCGCGCGAACACTATGCTTTTTCCAAAATCGCGCAATACTTCCCCGCGCTTTCCGTCGTGGGTAGAATCGACCTTATTTTTATCTATCTTTTGACCGTCGTTTTGCTGTTTTATACCTGCCTGCCCCTGCAATATACAACACAGCTTTTTTGTGATTTATTGCACGTTAAACGCAAAACCTACGTTTCCGCGGTCTTTCACTTTTTACTGTTTTTAGCCGTGCTGTTTTTTAATAAATATTACAATTCTTTTTACCAAATCATCAGCGGAAATCTGTTCTTTATCTTTCTAATCATCGCGGACATGGTACCCCCGTTTTTGATTTTCTTACCCAAATCAACCACAAAACATAAGGAGAAATCGCATGCATAACTCGCACGTTCGAAACACCGTTCGGTACTATATCCTCATGGTCGTCTTGCTGGCTTTTTTGTTTTTTACCAACGATTTCGGGTTGATAGACGTCCAAAAAACCGCCCTCATTCTTGCCGCCGGCATCGATAGAGAGGGGGAAGACTTTATCGTTACCTCCCAAATCGCCATTCCGCAGGATTCCAAACAAGGCAAAGCCACCGAAGCCGTCCAAATCGTCAGCCGCGGCAAAACCGTTGCCGACGCTTTTGAGGAAATCAACGCAAAAACGGGCTGGTATCCAAAACTCGTTTTTTGCAACTTAATTGTGCTTGGCGAAAATGCGACAAACTACGACGTTTTCGACGCCTTGGATTACTTTCTGCGCGACGAATATTTCTCCGATAACTGCTACGTCGCCGCCTGCGATGGCTACGCGAAAGATTTGCTCAATACCACCGCGCTTGTCGACCCGTCCAGCAGCGCCGCCATCGAAAAAATCCTCTCCAACCACGCCGCGCGCGTAGGTACCGTTCTCACGTCCACGCTGCGCTCGTTTGCCATCGGGTATTTCGGGGACAGCCAAAGCGGTTTTTTGCCCGTTGTTACCACGCAGCCCCAGCAAGAACCCACCGCTAACGACCCCCAACCCAAAACAAATAACGATAACTCCAAATCTCAGCAAGGCAGTCAAAACCAGGGCGAAAGCCAAGACCAAAGCGGCGGACAAAACAGCTCTTCGCAGCAAAGCTCGGGTTCTGAATCGGATACAAAATCAGCCGCGCCGCAGGAAAAACCCGTATTCAGCGCACGGGAAACCGCATTATTTGTGCGCGGCAGAAAGGTCGCGACGTTAAATGCCGAGGAAACGTTTGCTCTTAACGCGGCGACAAAGTCTTTACAGCTCGCGCCGTACACCGTATCGAAAGGCGAGTCCGCTTGCACGCTCACCGTCAAACAAAACGACCCTAAAATTTCGTTGAAAGTTGGCAAAGACGGCATGGCAAATCTTCATATCCGCATCACCCTCACCGCCGGAGTTTTGGATTATTCCAACTCGCTTTCGGTAGAGGATATCTCCGACGCCGGGGACGTGCCAGGGGGCGTGTTTGCCGCAGCGGAGAAAAAATTAGCCGCAGAGCTGCATTCGGTTTTTGAAAAAGCCCGCGCTGTTGGGTGCGATATTTTTGGGGTTCGGGACTTGCTTATTAAACACAAACCGAAAAAAATGCACCGTTTTCAAGAAACCGTATTACAAAACACAATCCCCAAAATTGAAATTCGTTTTCGGAACGTGCGCTGACTTCTTATAACGAGGGTAAAAATTGCTACCGCACAACGCGCGTGAAACTTATCCACAATGTCCTTTTTTGTTGTTGAAAATTTTTGTCGAACAACGTCGAAAAATACGATTATAAATTCATACTGCATATACGCATAAAGATTTTTGAGTCATATTTGTGGATAAAAAGAGGTTGTCCACCCATCAATTTCACAAATTGTGGATAAACCTAACATATTTTCTGTGGATAACTTTGCGTTTTAAAGGCTTTGCGTGTCCAAAACCCTAAAAAACCCCGTTTTTTGGTGGATAACTTTCACAATTTTACAATTTTACGAATAATTATCAGCTTTCTATTTTGTGTATAACTTTTAAAATTGTTTGTTTTTATGTGAAAAATTGCGGTTTTTTCCACAAAAACTATACTTTTTTTATGATAAATCCGCCATTTATCCACAAACAAACGTTCTTATGTTAATTTCTCACACGTTTTATCCACAGATGTCCACAATTCACTCAAATTTTTTATGCATAAAAAGGCAAAAACACGTAAAAAATATCCCCGAAAAACGAGCGTTTTTTCGGGGTTTGTTTCACGGCAATCCATACCGTTTTTATTTTGTTTTTACTTAAAAAGTAACCGAATAAATTACGTACCCGGACGAGAAAATCGTTTCACTGGAAAAATATTCCTCGTTCAATTCGTCATAGTGCTCGTTGCAAAAATCAACGACTTCTTTCGCAATGGCACAACCGGGATCTTCCCGAAGCATCCGTCCAAAATCGTTCGGGATAAAGCTAAACCAGCATTCGAACAACGCTTTTTTGTCTCGTCTGGACATGTTGGAAGTGTTGATACCGTACCGTTCCAAGCTGATGGATTTGGGTTCCATCTTCCGCACGTACGAATAGACTTGTCTGCCCGTATAACGGAACCCACTGTACTTGTTGTGGATATAAAAAGACTGCATTTTTTTAAAATATTCGTTTTTGTCGGGATAAGCGAACACCGCGCCGTCGTCCACGTCGCGCACAATCATCACCGCGTCATCGTTTAAACAGTTCTGTATCGCCTGCAAGACCTTGAACGGCTTTTTAAAATCCATGATTGCCATGCTCAAACACACAAAATCGACGCCGTCCACGCCCATTTCGTCTAAACAATCTTCCAACTGCTCGTCAAAATCGTCCGCCTCGAATTGCGTAGTAAAGAATTGAATGTTATCGTTTTCCCGCTCCTCATTTCCTGCGTCCGCAATGTCTTGATTATACGTCAAGGCAATGACTTTGGAAATTTCGGGGTATTCAAAACGTTGAAAAGAGCGTTTGGGGTTCAGCACGTTGACGTCCAAACAGACAACGTCTTTCTTGCCCTCTAACAATTTTTGCACAATCGGAGCTTCGTAACGTGCCAACAACGAATCTTCCGTGCGGAGTCTGTGTTTTTCCTGCTCGTCCTCGTCATAATAATAGCGCACGTCGTCATGACGGTCGAGAAGAAGACTTTTGCCGTCGCGCTTGACGTTTCGTAACATGGAAATCAATTTTCCCACCGAGGCGTCGAAATATTCACGGCTGACCTGCACGCCGTTAAAGAAAGGCAACATCTTTAACGAATCGGACAAATTGTCGGGAAACTCGAACTCGTTTACCAGCAAAGGAATGATGTTCTTTTTGTTTTTGATGGCGTGTTCTATCTCCAAACGCACCCAGTCGTCCTCGTTTACACAACGGTCCAACGCTTTCGGGGGCAGAACGATAACAAAGTTCTCCGACGCGTCTATCGCCTCGTATAATTTTTCATTGAACGGCCCGGAACGGAGCTCTTCCAAATCCAAAAACACGGAGATGTTTTCCTTATGCAGACATTCATAAAGCAGTCTCGCCAACGCAAACCCACCGTCACGTCTATAACTGATGAAAACGTCCATTATCCATTCTCCTTTTTAATCATTTTATAGCAAGGAACGTCAAACACGCCGGGGTATTCGAGCACGATGGTAAAACCAAGCCTTTGATACAACCGCCAAGCGCCGATGTTTGCCTGCACGCATTCCAAATGACTGTATTTTTTGCCTTCCAAAACCTGGGAAATCAAGGTCGCTGCGATGCCTTGACCGCGGAAAGCAGGGTCTACGGCGATGTTGGCAAGGTAATGGCCTTCCTTGTCGTCCATTTTCGCATAATAATCAAGATACATTTGATGCGTTCGATGATCGCAAGGCACGTTCGCCTTTTCAAAAGCCTCGTATAAATATTTTTCTTCCTCTTCCACGGGGGAATCGCACGAAACGACGGCTCCGGCAACGAACCCGTTTTTATCAACGGCAACGGTTATGTTCTTTTTATTGTACAAAGTGGGCAATTCCATCATCACCGACAGCACTTTTTGCGCGTCTTGCAACGAATCAAACCAGTTCGGATATATGTAGCAATCGCTCAAATAAATAAGCTTCGCAATCTGGTATTTATCATCGCCATCCGCCATAGGACGCACGGTGATTTCCTGATTATAGCGAGGCAAAATCCCTATCTCTTTGGTCATATAGTCCTGGAATTGCAAATATTCCGCCTTTGAAATACTATGCGGATAGGAAAGGATTTTCAACATCAAATCCTCGTCGCCTAAATGATATTTCGCCTGAATATGATAATGCGGCGTCATGAAAAATCCGTTTCTCTTATAAAAAGCAAACCGACGGTTGGTGAGTTCGTCCACGGGGTCTTCTATCTCTAAAATCACCGTTTTTCCTTTGTTTTTTAAAAGGTCCAGCGCTTTCGCGCCCAAGCCTTGTCCGCGAACCTCCGGCAACGTCGTAAAATGTTCCAAAAACACAAACGTGTCCGTTTCCCAGTACAGCATAACGCCGATAAACTCGCCGCCGTTTATAATCAAATCAAAGTGGTACGCTTCTTTTTTCATTACGCGTGCTTGTTCGTTGGTATCACGTCTTTCCTCCGTTGGGAAAGAGGCTTCATACAAGGCAAAAGCCTTCGGAAAAAGATGTTCGTTTTCTTTGCAAATTCTCTCGATCTTCATGATTTGCACACTTCCTTTTTGTTAATAATTTTATGAAATCATAGTTATCAATAGCATACCACGATTTGTATAAATTGTCAAGCCTGACAAAAGGAAAAAGCACGGAAAACCCGTGCTTTTTTGACTTCGTATTTTACGTCTGATTTTTACAAGAACATACCCGTCAACGAGATGATGAAATTCTTCTCATACAAGAACTTAACAACGACGCAGTTGGAGATGAACTCGTCCAAACCCTTGATAGGCAAAAGGGTGATAAACGCAATGATGGTACAAACGGTCAGCGCGCCTTGCAAAAGCCCGATTGCCGCGCCGAGCACACCGTTCACCGCGCCAAGCAACGAGATGTTTTCGATGATTCCGTTCAAGACCGATTTCAAAATCAAGAAAATCAACTTGCAAAGAATGAAGAGAGCAGCAGCCGTAATCAACAACGATAACGCTTTCCCCGTAACCTGGCCAAGCACCATAGCAAGCGTCGTGCCTTCGGGAATTTCGCTGGTATTTACCCATTTTACTACCAAATTGATAAGGATTCCGGGCATATTTTGTTCTTCCAACGCAATTTCCAAGCTTCCGGGGGAAATACCCGTATTAAACGCCTCTACTTTTTCAAACGTTCCGATGAACGTCGTTTCCAGTTTTCCGTGCAAACCGAATAAACCGCCCGTGAGGTTGAGCACGGGTTTTGCAAGCGACAACGCAACAATCAAAGCTACCGTTGTGGAAATTAATCCAAAAAAGCAGCTAACAAACCCTTTTTTTGCGCACACAATGATGTAACCGAGTAAAAAGATTACCGCGATTGCGTCCACGATGAGATACGACCATTTCGCCGCGCATAAATTATACAAAGACAATGCCGACATGTGATAACTCCTAATTTTTTTTACATTATACCATATTTATACAGTTTTTTCAACCCTGAATTAGGATTTTTTTGCTTTTATTTTTAACAAATCTTGTTTATTTTTCCGTTTTTTTGTAAATACTCACTAAACCGCAGCAAAAAAAATACAACCGGAGTTTCGCGCATGGACTATTCTTTTCATATATATAATAAACTGGCAACCGACGGCGTCACCATGTCCACCGACAAACTTTTATTAGAGCATTTTCAACGCAAAAACAGTAAAATGACAGGGGCAGGTACGCGTTCATCGCAAAATTACGCCGATTTTGACGGGTTGGATTTGCTTTCCGCGCCCTCGGACGGTTTGCAAAAAATAAACCTTTCCAAACTTTCCTTAAATAAGCAGGAAAAAACGATGACCTCGCCGCCCCCCGTTGTCGTTTGCGTCGGCAGCGACCTTGCCATAGGGGACAGTTTAGGACCGATTACCGGTTCGCTTATCAAATACAAAACGCAAGGCGTTCATTGTTTTTTATACGGCACGCTTGCCGCGCCCGTCACAGCAAAAGAGATAAAATATATGCGTTCGTTTTTAAAAAAGACCCATCCCGACAGCCAAATTCTCGCCATTGACGCCGCCGTCGGCGAAAAGGGGGATATCGGCGTTATCAAAATCACCGATTCGCCCCTGTTTCCCGGGGCAGGCGCAAACAAGCAACTGGGCTCTATCGGCGATATCTCCATTTTAGGCATCGTTGCAGAAAAATCCGCTGGCAATTACGGGATTTTGAACTCTACACGGCTAAACCTCGTATACACGATGGCGGAGATTATTTCCGAAGCCGTCGCGGCAATTTTATGGGAACGAAGCTGTAATTCCTTACAAAAAAATGCATAAAAAGCCGCTAAAATCTTGACTTTTCCCTCGGTTTTCGATATACTATATCACGAAAGGAAGGTTTTCGGTAGAACACTTCCTTACAAAAATAAAAAAACCGAGGAACAACCGATGAAAAGTTTTTCTACGACGAAACGCCTTTGCCGCGCAGGTATTATCGCGGCACTTTACACGGCGTTGACGTACGCGTTTGCGCCCCTCGCTTACGGACCTTTCCAGATCCGTCCTGCCGAGGCGCTTTGTATTTTAGCCCTTATTTATCCCGAAGCCATTCCTGCGCTCTGCGTGGGCTGTGCGCTTTCTAATATCACATCACCGTACGCGTTTTACGACGTGCTTTTTGGGTCGATGATTACCCTCGTTGCCGCGTTCGCCTCGTACCTGGTAGGGTTAAAAATCAAAAACACCCCCTTAAAAATATTTTTAGGCGGACTTTTTCCCGTCCTTTTAAACGCTCTGTTTTTGCCGTTCGTTATCATCTTTCTTTGTGACGGCGGAGGGGATTCCGTGTTGATTGCGTACTTTTCCTACGCCGGTTCGCTTGCGCTGACGCAAAGCGTTTGGGTGTACGGTTTGGGCGCACCGCTGTTTTCCGCTGTGTCCCGTTTAAAAACAAGGGGTTTGCGGTTTTTGACCGATTAACAAGCTTCCGCTTACGATATTTTTTCTGCGTATACAAACTTTTTTTAGAAAAAGTATTGATTTTTCCCATTTTATGGTGTATAATACGCTTGAACAAGCAGCCAAAGACAACTTTCCGTAATTTCTGTATCAAATACGGTCGGTTGTTTTTTTTGTTAGGAGGAAAATAATGAAAAGAAAAAGCAGATTATCCACAGCTTTGGATATCGACGACGTGTTGATGGAGTGTACCGCTTACGCCGTCAAATTAGCAAACGAAAAATATAAATTCGACCCGCCTTTGTCCATTTACGAAATCAAACAGTGGGGAAAACAAGGCACGCGCTCGGACGTCATTCACGAATTTTTCCGCGACCCTGAATTTTACCGCACGCAACCGGTGATGGAAGGCGCAAAAGAGTTCGTGAAAAAGCTTTCTTCTATGACGGAAGTCTTTGTGTCCACGGCAATTCCCCCGGAATTTATGGGTATTCGCGCACAGCGTATCTTAGAAGAATTTCCCGAAATCCCTGCCGACCATATTTATATGGGCGCGCGGAAAGACAAAATCAGCGTGGATATTCTTTTTGACGACGGTATGCATAACGTATTGCGTTCCAGCGCGCGGTATCCTATTTTACGGCGTTGGCCCTGGAACCAAGCGGCAACGGGAGTTTTGGCGGTCAATACCTACGACGAATTTTTAAAACTGGTAGAAGTGATTGCAGACAGTTATTCCATCAAACACGATGAAGACCTTTTAAACGAACCGAGCATCGTTGTGCTCGTCGGTCCGTCAGGCAGCGGAAAATCTAAAATAGCGACTCATCTTCTGAAAAAGACGGACAGATTTGAAAAACTTATCAGCTACACGACCAAAGACCCCACCGCCGTTGAACCCAACGAATGGTACAACTACGTTTCGGAAGAAACGTTTATCAATATGAAAGAGAGCGGGGAAATGTTCCAGTCCACTATGTACGCAGGGCACGGTTACGGGTCGTGTAAATCGGACGTCGAAGCGATTTTAAACGCCGGAAAACACGTCATGACGACCATGGATATTTGCGGCGCTATGTCTTTAAAAACCAACTTCCGCAACGTTGTGACGATTTATATCAAGCGCAATACCAAAGCCGTTTTAAATGCTATTTTGCGGAAAAATTCCTCGATAGAAGATAAAATTAACCGAATTATTGCCATTCAATCGGAAGACCAAACGGCGGAAATCTGCGATTATATCGTCGAGTTCGACCAGTACAACGAGGCAATCAAACAAATTTGTGAAATTTTGCATATCGACAATAAATAACAAACGGCAAAATACAGAAGATAAAAGAATTTACTCGTAAAATTTCACGAAATCGTACGCTTATCAAATTATCAAATTACTAACACTATACCTCTAAAAAATATCAAAATAAAAGCCACCCTTTGCTGTAAGGGTGGTTTTTATTATTTACTGTTTACAATTAGTCGTTTTTATCGCTGTTGCTGTTTCCAAGGAAGATACCGAAGAAATCGTTAGAGGGTTTCATCGTCGTTCCGCCCGTGGAAGAACCGCCGTTTGCAGGTTTTTTGTCACGGTTATAGGGCTTTTTATCAAAGCTCTTGCCGCCGCGATTGTTAAAGTTTCTTCCGCCTCTGCCGCCGCGGTTATTACCTCTGTTGTTTCTGCCGCCGCGTTCCGTTCTTGCCGGCATTGCAGGTGCGTCGGGGTCTTCTACGTTATCGGGAATGATAACGATACAGCGGTTAGGTTCTTTGCCTTCGCTGGTCGTGGAAACGCCTTCTCTTTCGGACAATGCCGCGTGAATAATGCGTCTTTCATACGGGTTCATGGGTTCGAGTTTGATTTTCTTACCCAATCGAATTGCTTTTTGCGCCAAGTTTTCAGCAAGCTTATTCAACGTTTCTTCGCGTTTTTCACGATAGTTTTCACAATCGACAACCACGCGCTTGTAATCGTCTCTGCCGGTGTTTGCAACCGCGCCCGCAAGCGTCTGGATTGCGTCGAGCATCGCACCGTGTTTCCCGATAATCGAGTTGGTATTCGCTGCCGTTACGTTGATTTCAACCTTTTCCCCTTCGGAAACAAGTTCCGTGCAAGCGGTAATTTTCAAAAGTTTGAACAAACCTTCCAAGAACACAACCGTTCTTTCCCCGTCCGTTGCGCCTTCGCAAGCCGTGCATTTGCTTTCATTCTTTTCACAAACACATTCCGTCTTTTCCGTCTTTACTGCGATTTCTACGCGCGCTTTGATAGACCCGAACAACTTTCTTTTGCCTTCTTCCAAAACTCGGATATCTGCATTTTCCTTCGTAATGCCGAGCTCTTTCAGACCTTTCTCGACGGCATCGTCTACCGTCTTACCCGTAAATTCCGTGTAATTCATTATTTATACTCCTCGCCCCCCGGTGTGATAGTTTTTAAAAGTCGGGGAATCATATCTCTCTGTTATTATTTTTTCTTTTTCGGCTCGTTTGCCGTGCCGCGCGTTTTTTGCGCCGCTTGCTTGCCTGCGTTTTTCGCTTCTTCGATTCTCTTAGCCGTGTGGCTCATCTGTCTTTCCTGTTCTTTCGCAGTCTGTTTTCTATTTTCCGACGTATCAACAAGCTTATTGATAACAAACATAGACAGCATTGAGAAAAGGTTGCTCACGATAAGATAGATAGAGAACGCCGAACTGTACATGAACGAGAAAATAGCGAACATACCCGTCATCATAACGAGCATCATTTTCTGTTGGCTTGCGCCCTGACCGTCCACGGACGAATATTTCTGCTGTTCTTTTTGCGCGCGCATGGAAAGGAATTGTTGTAACAAAATCGTACCGATAGAAAGAGCAATCAAAATGAAATAACCGTTTGCTTGCTTTTTCTCTGCACCTAATTTTGCCGTAATCAATTCATAACCTTCCTGCGTGTACGCGGGAACGCCTTTTACCTTGGTATTTGCAGAACAGGAACAAGTTTCTCTTTCCGTTACCTGCGTGCTGAAATCGGAATATCCCATGACGGGATTTTTATAGCTTGCGTCCGTAACCCAGATATTTTTAATCCAGAAGAAGTCCGTTTCATTTTTCACGTTTTCCTCATAGCTTGCTTTTACAGCAGTCTGCGCTTTTTCGGTGAAATACATAACGACTGCGTCTTCGTAAGCTTCGCTGTCCGTCAAATCCAAATCCGCTTCTTTCAATTCAACGATTTTCGCGTTGACCCAAGCGGTAATTTCCGCGTTCACATTCACCTTTTCGGTGTGCACGAAATAATTTTTATTGCCTTTTTTAACGTATTCGATGGCTTCGTTAAAATCGTAGCTATACACTTCGCCGTCCGCGATGTTACGGGAAACGGTATAGTAAAGGTAATCGTTTTCGCGATAGCCTTTTACCGTATACACAACGATGTTTTCTTCTTCGTTATAAACATAGGAAAAATCGCCGTCGTTTTGCACCTCGTCCGCTTGCAGAGCGTATTCTTCCAAAGTCGTGTTATAAGCCGACACCAAAGTATTGTAATTTTTGACGTTAGAATACGCCGCGAAGGAGTTGAAAGCCCCGATTGCGACAAAGAAAATAACCATGGACAAAATCATCGGTAAACAGGAAGAAAAGACGGAAATACCGCTTTCCTTGTACATTTCCATAACTTTCTGGTTGTACAATTCCTTGTTGTTGGCGTACTGCTTTTGCAGTTTTTCCATTTTTTCCTGGTTTTGTTTCATTTTCACGTTTTGCTTTCGCATGGTGATTCTTTGGTAAACGTCGAAAGGGAGGGTTACCAACTTCAAAGCCAGCGAAAACAAAATAATCCCGAACCCAACGCTGCCTGCGATGGATACGAGCCATTTAATAAATTTCCCGATGAAATCGAGTTGTATGCTGTGCGTTTCGCTAAAAAACGGTACGCCAACATCTGCTAACAAATTAAAAAATTCCATTCTATTCCTTTATAAGACACTCTTCATTGTCTTTTACCGTTTTTATACCCGTTTTCACGCAGAAAAAAACGTAAAAAGGGCAGGCTGCACGCAATAAAAATTACAACAGCCATCTTTTTTTGTAATAAGGAAAAGGCGCAGGATCGATCCCGCCTTTTGAAAAGGGATTGCAGCGGATAATGCGCCACGCGCCGAGTATTATCCCTGCGATCACTCCGTTATTATGAATACTTTCAAGCGTATATTGCGAACAAGTCGGCGTATATAAACAGTTTTTTTTGGAAAGATATTTTTGATAAAAAAGGATCAACCGCAAACACAGCATCTCCAAATACGGTTTAAAAACCGTTCTTCTTAAATATTTCCAATTCACCGTGCAAAGAGCAAGAAAGCTCCAGTTTAAAGTTTCTCTTTTTTGATCATGCATTGTAAATGATCGACAAAAGTAGCATATTCGTATTTATCGAGCACTTTGGGAATAATCACGAACGAATACGTACCTTGCATTTCTCCTTGCGTTTTACGGAAAGCTTCTCTAATCAAACGTTTAATTCTATTACGTTGAACGCTTTTCCCGTGTTTTTTCCCTATGGAAATGCCCATACGCATTTTATCGGACGGGCGGTAGATTAACGTCAAAGAAGGGGAAAAAGCTCGCTTGCCTTTCTGAAATAATCTTTGAAAATCCGCTTGTTTTTTTAATCGTAAATATTTCATTTTTTCGTATATCGGAAAAATCCGTGATAAAATACTACCTTTATAAAAAATGGCAAATCCTCTCCTTTATAAAAAGGAAAGGAATCTGTCTTTTCTATGTTCGGTTAATGAAAGAAGAACGATTAGTGCGTCAATCTCTTTCTTCCTTTTGCTCTACGTCTCTTCAACACCTTTCTGCCAGCGGTCGTTGCCATTCTCTTACGGAAACCGTGTACTTTGCTTCTCTGTCTCTTTTTGGGTTGATAGGTTCTTTTCATAATTTTTCTCCTGAATAACTTTTTATCTTTTTTTCTTTTTTCTTTATTTTTTGGCTGTTACCGCGGTTCACCCCATGATAACTTCACCATTATACCGCAAATTTACAAACCCAGTCAAGTGATTTTTAACGTTTTTTTCCGTCTTTTCTCTTTTTTTGCCTTTATTTTACGGGTTTTCGCGTTATTTGTCGCTTCTTATACGGTATTTGTTTTCCCTTTTAACAGCTCTTATTGTTGCGAAGAACTGGTACGTACGGGAAGAATCAAATACTTACATTTTTGGTCAACCGCGTTCGTCAAAGTAAACGGCGAAACGGAAGTGTTGAAAGAAAGCACGATAATTTCTTCGTCCAACGCCTTGATTGCGTCAAGCAAGAATTTCCCGTTCATCGCAATTCTCAATTCCTTGCCTTCCAACTCCGCAGCTACAATTTCTTCTACTTTCCCCATTTCAGAGTTCGCATTAATCGTCACTTTACCGCTCTTAACGTCGATGATGATAAGATTATTTTTATCCCCGCGCACCAAAACGCTGGCACGTTCGACGCTTTCGATGAGCTCTGCTCTCTTCACGGTAACCGTCGTTGTGAAATCGATGGGATAAATATTTTCTTTTTTAACAAACTCTCCTGCGTAAAGACGGGAAGTGATAACGGTATCTTTCACCGCTACGGAAAGAGAGTTCTTATCCGCATAAATTTTAATGGGTTCTTCCTCGCCAAGCATACGCGAAATTTCCGTCAACGTTCTTGCAGGGCAAACAATTTTCATATCCGCGCTGGTTTCCTGCGTTTCGCAATAGCTGTTCGCCATGCGGAACCCGTCGAGAGCCGTCGCTTCCAGCTTGCCGTCCTTTGCTTCCAAAAGCGCGCCTTTCAAAATAGGCCTGCTTTCGTCCGTTGCGCAGCAGAACGCCACTTTTGCAATCAAGTTTTTTAAATCTCTTTCTTTGGTTTCAAAATATTCTTTTCCGTCTAAATTTTTATTACCGACGTTAGGGAAATCTTCTGCAGAGAGGACCTGCATACGCGATTCGCTGTCCGCGTATTTGATGATGATGCCGTTATCCTCGGTGGAAATAACAACCTCGAACGAGCTGATTTTACCGACAAAGTCGGTAAACGTTTTGCCGTTTACGCAGATTTCGCCCTCTTCTAAAATTTCCGCTTTGATTTTCTTTTCAATGGAAATTTCTCCGTCGTAAGCGGTGAGGGTCAACCCATCGTTTTCCGCTTTTATTTTAATACATTCGTAGATGGGTTTTACCGTCTTTACCGCGCAAGCCTTGCTTACCGTAAACGCCGCATCCGAAAGAATCATTCCGTCACATACAAATTTCATAATCTTATCTCCGTGAGCCAACAAAAAAGCTCTTTTATTTTTATCTTTTTTATTGTACCATATCTACCCTTTTTTTGCAAGTAAAAAAAGGGTTTTTACCCTCTTTTAAAAAATATATTTTTTAAATATACACAATTTCTCCAGTTGGAAGCTTTTTTTGAAAATATTTGACGGTAAACGCCGTACCGCCCGTCGTTTTTTTGCAATAAGTTATCAATAAATCCGCTCTATCCGCCATGTATTTATTCCGAACCTGCATACAACCCCGATAATATTCGTCGGATAAAATTACCTTTTCATCCGCGCTTTTTAATATCGAACGATACTTTTCCTTATCTTTTACGGAAAAGTTTTTTTCCTGGCCGTAAAAGGGGACGCACGCAATCAATTTAACGTTGCCGTATTCCGTTTTCAACTGCAAAACCGTTTCCGCTGCAAGCAGGTCAAACCCGATTGCCATTCCGCAATAAAAAGTATCCGCTCCCCGTTCAATCGCTTTTCGAATTTCCCTTTCAAGCGTCTCAAAAGAAAAATCGCTTTGTAAAACTCTGTGCCCGGTAAAAGCGCAGTTTTTCACAGTTTTTTCCGTTTTTGTAGCATTTATACAGAGCTGTTCCACTTAATTTTTCCGCCTTTTATTTTACAAGTTTTATTATACCACACCTTTGCGTTTTGTCAAGGACGCACTGTCAAGAATTTTTCCGTTTTTTCATTTTTTTTTGTCCGATTTCCTTTGTTTGCAATTTCCAAAATTTTTTCCGTCCGTCATCGATTTTTGACGATTGATTATATTATATTAATAAATAATAAGTAGAAGTATTAGTAGTAGTGTCGGTGGAAATGTGGACAACCCTCAAAAAAGACAAAATTTTCCTTTTATCCATAAGGGAAAGACGAGTTTTTTAAGCGGTGGACAACCCCTCTTTTTTTGGTGGAGAAAAATGTGGAAATTTTGTGGAAATGTGAATAAATAAGAAAACTATTCCAACGATCTGATGAAAAATTATGCATATAAAAATGTATATTTATACAAAAAATAAGTTTTCCACAGCAGTTATAAACAATGTGGATAACTCTATACACAAGCGGGTGGATAAACTGTAAAAAAGAGTATAAAAAAGGATTGCTATTTAGGTGGGAATGTGTTATAATACAAGGGCTATGGAGATTAGAAACATAAACGAAATTTACGAAAAAGATATTTTGGCGGAACAAAAAGAGAGGCTGGATATTTTCCGTGCTCTTTTGTTGGAATATAACCAAAAATACAATTTAACCACCATTTTAGAGGAAAAAGACGTTTATTATAAGCACTTTTTAGACAGCGCAGCCGGCGTGGATTTGTTTAAAAAGGGCGCGAAAGTGGCAGAGATAGGCTCGGGCGCAGGCTTTCCCTCGTTGGTTTTAAAAATACTGCGCGACGACTTGTCCTTCGACCTTTTCGAAAGCGTGGGGAAAAAATGTGAGTTTTTGCAGGCTGTTGTGGATAAATTACAGTTACAAAACGTGCATATTTATAACATGAGAGCGGAAGACGCGGCAAAGGATAAAAAGTTCCGTGAACGATACGATCACGTAACAGCGCGCGCGGTGGCGAGAATGAACACGCTTTGCGAATATTGCCTGCCGTTTGTCAAAGTCGGCGGAAGCTTCATTGCGTACAAAAGCGGGGACACCACGGAGATAAAAGAAGCGGAAAACGCGTACAAAATTTTGGGCGGAAAGTTGATTTTAGTGCACGAATACGCTTTGCCTGAAGAATATGGAGAAAGAGTGTTGGCAATCGTGCAAAAAGTAAAGCCGACGCCTCCGAGATACCCTCGCGGACAAGGAAAAGAACGCAAAAATCCCCTATAAAAAATTTGATAACGAAAAAACACTTTATCTACAGCGATAAAGTGTTTTTTGTTTTATAAGAATTTACATTTAAAAACACACTATTTTTTGCTTTATTCCTCATCGTCATCGTCCTGCTTTTCAGGCGCGTTGTTTTTCTTGAAATAAATGTCTTCTACACGGAAATCTTTGTAAATCCAGTCCCCGTTTTTATCGTCGATTTTTACTTTGACTTCCATTTTCAGCATGTTCACCGAAACAACGATGGCTTTGCCTTCCAAAGTGTTTACTTCCGAGCCGATTTTCGGCATTTTTTTGTTCGCCTCTGCGTAATAATCGTTTTCGTAGCTCAAACAGCACATCAATCTTCCGCAAAGACCGCTGATTTTACCGGGATTAAGCGACAAACCTTGCGTTTTTGCCATTTTTACGCTAACTTTTTTAAATTCGGGCATGTTTCCTGCACAGCAGCAAATTCTACCGCAAGGTGCGATACCGCCCAAATATTTCGCTTCGTCGCGCGTGCCGACTTGGCGCAATTCGATACGGGTACGGAACGCCGACGCAAGGTCTTTTACCAGCTCGCGGAAGTCCACGCGGTTGTCCGACGTGAAAAAGAAAGAAATTTTACTGCCGTCGAAAGCATACTCGCAATCCACCAGTTTCATTTCCAAACCGCGTGCGGCGATTTTTTCTTTACAGACTTGCATCGCCTGCGGACGTTTCGCTTCGCAAGCTTCGTAAAATTCCGTATCCTTTTGCGTGGCGATACGAATGATGGGTTTAAGAGGCTGAACGACTTCATCGTCCTCCACGATTTTTTCGGGATAAGCAACCCAAGCGTATTCCAAACCGCGCGAAGTTTCTACCACGACGGGCATGTTACGTTCGTACACGTCCCCGGCTTTCGGGGAGAAATAATACAGCTTTCCGCCGTTTTTAAATTTAATACCTACTACTTTTATCATAAATTATCCTTATGGTTTTGTAACCGTTTATTTATTTTCGTTTCTAATTTTAGCGATGCAAATTTCGACGCATTGCGAGAACGTGGCGTTGGTAAAAATCTGCTTTTCCGCCGTTGAAATTGCCTCTTGTGCGAATAAAAGCGCGTGTATGGAATAAAAGGCAGCCACCTCTTCCAAACGGCTTTTTTCCGCTTGTAACAGCAAGGATTTCGTCTGGTTTTTAGCCTGCGTTTTTAGAATTAAAGCGTCTCTAAACACAAGTCTTAAAACGGACAAAAATTCCTTTTGATTTTTCGTTTCCCCGATTTGTTTTATCAAAATCGGTAGTTGTGACGGACGGCAAATACTCAGTGAAAAAGCGCTGTCTAATAGGCTTTTGTAATGCCCGCCTTCCAACATATTTTGCGCTTTGCCAAGGTTTCCGTCGCTTGTCGCCGCGCAAAGGGATAACGCGTTTTCTTCGTATTTCGCCCCGTAAATTCTATTTAAAGCCCTGGTTACCTCGTGGACCTCAAACCCGTTTATTTCCAGCTTTTTTGCACGGGAAAGCACGGTGTTTAATACGGCGTAGGAACTGGTTGCGCCAAGGAGAAAATATACGCCCTTGGGCGGTTCTTCGAGTAGTTTTAACAGCTTGTTTTGCGTCTGCACGTTCGCCTCGGCAAAATCGCCGACGATAAACAATTTTTTGTCGCCTTCAACGGGTGTTAAAACACTCTCTTCTAAGATTTTTTCCGCGTCTTCCACTTTCAATTTTTTCCCTTTTTCGGGATAAATAAGACAATCGGAATAGCTTTCTTCGTCGATAAGTTTTTCTATCCGCTCCCATTCCTTTTGGGACAGATTTTCGTCAAAAAAGAAAATTTTTGCAAACTCTTTCAAGGCAAAACGGAGATTTCGCGCATCATCGTACAAAAGAAGATAGGTGTGCGAAAGTCTGTTTTCCTGTCTTTCGGTTTTAACAAGGCGGTATGCCTTGGAAGTTTGAATAAGCGTCTGCATAAAAGTCCTTTTTTCTTGTTTTTATTATATAATATTATAAGCGTTTCTTATATTTTAAGAGACTATTATATAGTCTCTTAAATTTTCTCAAAGTACCTGTAAAACAAAGAATTTCAGATACAGCGTTTCGTCCTCGTTTAAAAGAGCCGGATGGTCGGGGGCTTGGATTTTCATTTCCAAAACGCGTACTCTTTTACCGCTTTCTTTGGCTGCGTCGGACAGCATTTTTTCAAACAAAGGCAGCGTCATGTAATGGGAACAGGAACAAGTAGCGAGGAAACCGCCGCTCTTTACCAGTTTTATCCCCAAAATATTGATGTCTTTATAGCCGCGGTAGGCGTCCTTTGCCTCGTCGGCGCTCTTACAAAAAGCGGGCGGATCGAGGACGACTAAATCGTATTTTTCCCCGTTTTTGCGTTTTTGGCGAAGCAACTCAAACACGTCTGCTTGCTCGGTTTTTACGTTGGTGAAACCGTTTAAAATGGCGTTCTTTTTCAAGTTTTCCAAAGCGAAAGCGGAAACGTCCACGGCGGTTACTTCGTCGGCTGTCAGCGCGGCATTGAGAGAGAATCCGCCGCTGTTACAAAAACAGTCGAGGACTTTTCCGCCTGCGGCATAGCGCCGAATGGCAAACCGGTTTTCTTTTTGGTCGAGAAAATAACCCGTTTTTTGTCCGTTTTTGACGTCCACGGACATTTTTAAACCGTTTTCTTCGATAATAACTTCGTCGGGAACTTCGCCGTATAACACGCCTTTTTCTTGCTGTAAGCCCTCTTTTGCGCGTACGGCAACGTCGCTGCGCTCGTAGATGCCCGTGGGGTTAAAAATACGCACCAGAGCGTCCACGATTTGTTTTTTGCGTTGATGGATACCCAAAGAAAGGCACTGAATTGTCAAAACGTCGCCGTATTTATCGACGATAAGGGCAGGCAAATCGTCCGCTTCGCCGAAAACGACCCGACAACAGTTGTCATAACCGATTTTTTGGCGGTGCTGCCAAGCGGCGAGGATGCGTTCGTAGTAAAAATCGCCCTCGTCCGTTTCGTTGCCGCGGATGAAGATGCGGACGAGAATTTTTGACGCGTGGTTGATATACCCCTTGCCGATATACCGTCCGTCGGCGGCGCAAACGGTGGCCAAAGCTCCGTTCTTGTCCTTGCCCTCGATTTTTAATACTTCGTTGGCGTAAACCCAGCTATGGCCTGCAAGCAGGCGTTTTTCTTCGTTCTTTTTCAGGTAAACGGTGTAGGGCATTTTTTCTTCCTTTTTGGATAACTCCATATTTTCGCAGTATCCATTATAACACAAATTTTTTGAAAAGTAAAGGGACGGGGAGAAAGTTTAACGGGGAATATTTAAATATATTCCCCGAATTTTGCATTGCGTTATCACGTAAAAATCGAGAAAAATGAGCATACCAGGTACGAGGTTATTAAAAAATGGGCATACCAGGTACGCGATGAAAAATAAAAAACAAGTTATAAATGAAACAATTTCCAAACAGAAACAAACGAGGGGATAACGTAGACAATTTTATGTTTTTGCTTGACAATTATTTCCTGTTTCTATATAATAAAAAAGGAAGGCTGTTTTCACGCCTATATACCCATACGCAAAGGAGAAAAAATGTATGTTAGAAGGAAAAGTTGCAAAAGTCTCTCCTGAATTTGAGCAATTTACCATCGACGCGAACCAAAAATTTGGTTGGGAAGTCGTCGGGGCACAAGAAGTTTTTAGTCAGGTCAGCCGCCAAGAAGCGAGAAGCGACGGCGTGTATTCGGTTGTTCAAAGCACGAATTTCGTAAGATTGTTGTTTAAACGCGACACGAAAATGCCGCATTATAAGGAAATTAAGGCTTTGGAAGAGGAATTTGACTCTATTCCTTATCCCAAAAAGAAAAAATTGAGCGCAGGTTGGGCTTTTTTAAACGTAATGCTTTTTCTTTCCGCGGTTATATTCATAGCCGTTGGGATTGTGGTAGGCAATCAAAGAAATACCGGGGACGTGGGGACGCCGCTTTTGATTATCGGCGTTTGTTCGGCGGTGCTTTGGATTATATCGTTGGCGATTTGTTCTCATAAGAAAAAGAAAAATCAGGAACTTTTCGATTACCAAGTGAAGGTTGTCATGGAAAAGAAACAGGAAATCCTTAAAAAGGTAGAAGCGTATATCGACTGATAGAAAACAAGAAAAAAGCGGCGTTTTTAACGCCGCTTTTATGATATAAAGAACCGTAAAATCGGGGAGAATTAACGCCGATACGGTTAAAAAGATGAGAAAACGAACGAAATTAAAGGTATTCTTTCCACTTTTTCTCGAAGTTTTCTTCCGTTTTAATCATTTCGTTTAATAGGGAGATGATGGCGTCGTTTCCATCGATAGGCAGCTCGCTTGCGGTTGTGCGCAGGGACGTGATGCCCATTACCGTGCCTTGCACCATCATTTCCGCGATGTGCGCACGGGAATTGTCCGTCAACGTATTCATTTTAATAGACCCCCACATCATCGCTTTTTTCATGGGGTTTGGTTCTTTTAACTCTAAACCCATATCCTTTGCCAACACAGCCGCTCTTGCCGAGAACCGCTCGTATTCCTCGTGCTGCGCGTGGAGCTGGGATTTGACCTCTTCATCGTCCACTTCGGGTAAAATATCGGAAATGGATACCAGAGCGAGCTGCGCGTTGCGGTAAATCTCCGCGAGAGCCTCTTCCGGTTTCTTTGTTGCTTTGTTTTCCATTGTACGCCTCCTTGTTTGTACAGTTTTCAACAGTATGGCAAAAAAAAGTCAAAAAAATGTACAAAAATACGCAAAACAGAGCAAAAATGCTTGACGGAGCAGAAAAAAATATGGTATAGTGATAGTCGAGCCGATAGAAACGGGCTTTTTTAAGTCAGCATTTTTTTACGGACAAAATCCTTGAAAAAGCTGCGCCTTGGATATTCTTCGAGACTGGAAAGAGGAGGTAAAACTTTTTATGTACGCTATCATCGATAACGGCAACAAGCAATACAAAGTAGCGGTTGGCGACGTTGTAAGAGTTGAAAAACTTGCAGCAGCGGAAGGCGAAACGGTATCTTTCAAAGTATTGATGGTTGCTGACGAAAACGGTATCAAGACGGGCGCAGAAGTTGCATCCGCAAAAGTAACCGCTACGGTCGTTAAGCAGGACAAGGCGAAGAAAATCATCGTCTTCAAGTACAAAGCTAAGAAGAACGAACGTAAGAAGCAGGGTCACAGACAACCCTTCACCGCAGTTAAAGTTGAAGCAATCGAACTCTAATCGATAAAAAAGAAACTTAATTGCAATCGTCCGAAAGGACACGGAAAATTTAGATTTTAAGGAGAAATAAAGATGATTTTTATCAGTTTATTCGCTCATAAAAAAGGTACCGGCTCTTCCCACAACGGTAGAGACAGCGAGGCAAAAAGACTTGGCGTAAAGCGTAGCGATGGTCAGTCCGTTCTTGCAGGCAACATTCTTGTTCGCCAGAGAGGTACGAAAATTCATCCCGGTACGAACGTAGGCATCGGCAAAGACGATACGTTGTTTGCTCTTGTTGACGGCGTCGTACGTTATGAAAGATTGGGCAAAGACAGAAAACAAGCAAGCGTTTATCCCAACGCGTAAACACAAACAGACAACCCGACCCATTACGGCGTCGGGTTTTGTTTTTTGTTGGGGCTATGAAAAAGGATAAAATTCTCGGTTTGCGAGAGTGTTTTTCGCTTTTTGGGCTGGTATTTTTTCTGTCGGTATGGTAGAATGTTTTTGTCGGTAAGCTTACAGCAAAAACAAAAAAGGAGTTTTTCTCAATTAAATGGAAAAAAAGACAATAGGTAAATTTATAGCCGTTTTAAGAAAAGCAAACGGTTTCACGCAAGCGGATTTGGCGGAAAAGCTGTTTGTTTCGGATAAAACGGTGAGCCGGTGGGAACGGGACGAATCTACGCCCGATTTAGAATTGATACCCGTGATAGCGGATTTATTCGGAGTGACCTCAGATGAGCTTTTGCGCGGTGAACGCGTACCTGCCCCCTCGCTTTTGGATAAACAAATGAATGAAGCAGAGCAAGAAAAAGACAAAGAAAAAGCGGAAAAAAGCTTAAAAAGACTGTTTAACAAACGGCTTTTGCGGTTCAAAAATTTGTCGCTGATTCCCATGGGGCTTGCTTTGATAGGGCTTCTTGTGGCTATCATTTGCGCGATTGCCGTGCGCGACGAGGATGTAGAAGAGGTTTTATTAGCAGGGTGTATTGCGCTGTCGTGTAGTATCATTTCGTTGATTTGTCAGTTCTGTTTTACGAACTTTTCTGTATATAAGGACGATGACGAGGACGGAATCGGAGTGATTGCAGGGATTTATAACGGCAGAGTGATGCGGTTTTCGCGCAACGTGTTTCTTTTCTTGCTCGTTTTCTTTGGTGTGTCCTTGCCGATTTTTGCTTTGGACGCTTCGTATGACGGTTCTAACTACGGACACGTTTTGTTTTTCGCGTTTATCGCCTGCGCGTTCTTGTTTCCCAGTATCGGACTTTTCATTTATAACAAAATTGAAAAGACTATGCAGCAAAACGGCGCTTTGTTGTTGGATACAAAACAAAAAGACATGGAAAACGGCGCGAAAGGCGGCTCGAAAAGTGGGTCGAAAGGCGAGACGAAAAGCCTCTTTTTCACTTGTGCGTTTCCCTGCATGGTGATTGCAATCACATTGCTGTTTTCTTGGGTATACGTAGTAGATTTTGTAGACCCGTACGCATTCACGAAAGTATTTGCCAAAAAGCAAGTGTTTACAGAGTTTGAGGATTTTAAAGCGTACATGGAGCGGGTGGAAGAAGAAATAGACGTTGCGCCCAACGAGGAAAACCCGTTTAGCGAAGAAAAACTGGAAAAACCGGGCAGTATCATTTCTTATAGTTACCGCAGCAATCGGCAAGGTTTTATTACCGGCGATCGGTATAAATGGCATTATATTAAATATGACGACGAGCAGAACAACGAAAAAATAGGCAGCTTCTTTTGGTCGAATGCTTCCGTGGAGTGTTTTCGGTACGTGCCTTATGCGCAGGGCAAAATCCGCATAGAACTTTACGAGGAGTATGAATGGGCTGTTGGCGGTGACGTGAAAAGTGTTGTGGAAGGAGTGTTATTAATTCTTTGCGTGGCGGATATCGCGACGTTTACCACGATAGGCATTAAAAAGAATAAAAATAGAAAAGGCAAGAAATAATGCCTGCTTGTAAAGAAAAAAAGCGACCTTTGTAAAAAGGTCGCTTTTCATATACATTTTTTAGCTTGCTTTTTTATAGACCAGCTTAGGTGTTGCGCCGTCAGTCAGGCATTCCTTGGTAATAACGACTTCTTCGACGTCCGATTCCGAAGGGATTTGATACATCACTTCCGTCATGACGTTTTCGATAATCGTGCGTAAGCCTCTCGCGCCCGTCTTTAAACGAATCGCCGTCTGCGCAATTTCACGCACCGCGTCGTCTTCCACGGTCAGTTTTACCCCGTCGTACCCGACAAGCTTTTGGTATTGTTTGATAATCGCGTTCTTGGGCTCGGTTAAAATTTTCACAAGCGCGTCTTCGCCGAGCGGGTCGAGGTTGACAACGATGGGAATACGGCCGACAAATTCAGGGATTAACCCGAATTTCGTCAAATCCTGCGGTTTCACGTCCTCTAAAACGGAATAATCCGCCTCGTTGGCGCTGAGTTTTACCTTGCCGCCAAAGCCCAGCGTGGTGTCGTCCTTTCTCGAAGATACGATTTTGTCAAGCCCGACAAACGCGCCGCCGCAAATGAACAAGATATTCGTCGTGTCGATGCGCAAACATTCCTGATTAGGGTGCTTTCTGCCGCCCTGAGGGGGTACGTTCGCCGTCGTGCTCTCGATAATCTTCAAAAGAGCCTGCTGTACGCCCTCCCCTGATACGTCACGGGTGATGGATACGTTTTCGCTCTTTCTTGCAATTTTGTCGATTTCGTCGATATAGATAATGCCGCGTTGCGCGCGTTCGATGTCGTAATCGGCGTTTTGAATGAGCTTTAACAAGATATTTTCCACGTCCTCGCCAACGTAGCCGGCTTCGGTGAGCGTCGTTGCGTCTGACGTTGCAAACGGAACGTTCAAAATCTTCGCAAGCGTCCGCGCGAGTAAGGTTTTACCGCTACCCGTCGGGCCGAGAAGAAGTACGTTGCTCTTTTCGATTTCCACGCCGTCATCGTCCGCTTTTTTGGTTTTCGAAGCGGCGTTGATGCGTTTGTAGTGGTTATACACAGCCACCGACAAAACGCGTTTCGCTTTGTCCTGCCCGACGATGTATTGATCGAGCTCCGCTTTGATTTCAGCAGGCTTTTTCAAGGGAACGTCCGCAGGGGAAGCCTGGTCTTTTTCGTCCCATTCGTCGACCATAGATTTACAAATTTCAATGCATTCGTCGCAGATGCACGCGCCGTCGGGGCCCGTAATCAAGCGGCGAGTTTCTTCTTTGGCTTTCCCGCAGAAGGAACAATGCTGACTTTTATTTGACATAATAAACTCCAAAAAATCTTAATATACTTATAGAATATACCGTTTTCGTAGATTTTGTGCGGAAAAATTAGCGAGTTGTAAAGACTTTGTCAATCAAGCCGTATTTTTTCGCTTCGTCCGCGGACATATAATTATCGCGGTCGGTGTCCTGTTCGATAACGGAAATATCCTTACCCGTATTTTCGGATAAAATTTTATTCAACTTCGCTTTCGTGCGCAAAATGTGTTCCGCCTGAATTTTAATATCGCTGGCTTGGCCTTGCGCGCCGCCCAAAGGCTGATGAATCATAATCTCGGAGTTGGGCAATGCAAAACGTTTCCCTTTCGCGCCGCTGGAAAGCAAAAACGCGCCCATCGACGCCGCCATACCGATACAAATGGTGGATACGTCGCATTTGATATAGTTCATCGTATCGTAAATCGCCATGCCTGCCGATACACTGCCGCCGGGGGAGTTGATATACAAGCTGATATCTTTGCTGGAATCCTTACCTTCCAAATAAATGAGCTGCGCAACGACGGTGTTTGCCAAAGCGTCGTTGATTTCACCGCTCAAAAAGATGATACGGTCGTCCAAAAGACGGGAATACAAATCATACGTGCGTTCACCCGAAGAGGTGCGTTCCACTACGTAGGGAACCAAAACGTTGTTGGTCATGATAAAAACTCCTTTTTAGTTTTTCAACGCCGCAAAGGAAAAATCTTCGCGGCGTCGTAGGGGTTTGATTCTTTTTTAGTTGTAGAAAGGCGGTTTCTTCTTAAATTCTGAAAAACCGCAAGCGCTTTGTTTTACGCTTCTTCTACGTACATTTCGTTGTTTGCTTTCAAGAAAGAGAAGAGTTTGGTGATTACGATGTCGCTGCGAATGTAATCGAACTGACGGGGATCCATGTTCTTCTTGTATTCTTCCGTCGATTTTTCAACAGAAGCCGCCTGTTCTGCCACTTTCGCGTCAACTTCTTCTTCCGTTGCTTCCAATTTTTCATCCTTAATGATTTGGGAAATGATCAACTGGTTAAGAACGTTCTTCTTCGCCTGCGCTTCGTAGTTCTTTCTAAAATCAGCAAGTGAAACTTTCAAGAAATCAAGGTAGTCTTGCAACTTCAAGCCCTGGTACATAAGCTGATATTCAAATTTCTGAACAAGGCTGTTGGTTTCCGTTTCGATCATCGCTTGAGGAATTTCTGCTTCCGCGTTTGCTGCGATTGCGTCCAAAATGCTGTTTTCCGTATCGTCGTTTGCACGGCGGTCAGCTTGCTTTTGCAATTTTTCCTTCGTCTTTGCCTTGTAATCGTCTACCGTTTCGCTGCCCGTTGCTTCTTTAATGAACGCATCGGTGAGCTCGGGAAGTTCTTTCGCCTTGATACCGTTCAATTTTACTGCGAATACAGCAGCCTTGCCCTTCAAAGCTTCCGCCTGGTAGTTTTCGGGGAAGGTAACGTTTACGTCTCTGCTTTCGCCGACGTTCATGCCGACAACCTGGTCTTCAAAACCGGGGATAAACTGACCGCTGCCAAGGGTGAGGTCGAAACCTTCTGCTTCGCCGCCGTCGAACTTAACGCCGTCAACCGTACCAACGAAGTCGATGTTCACGATGTCGCCGTTTTGCGCAGCGCGATCGGTAACGTCCACTTTACGAGCGTTTCTGTCAAGAACTCTATTGAGTTCTGCGTCGATTTCTTCGTCTTTAACAGTATACGCAAATTGCTTAATTTTCATACCCGTGTAAGCGGAAATTTTTACTTCGGGCTTAACGGGAACGATTGCTACGAGGGTAACGCCGTCGTCTTCAAGCTTGTCCACGGAAACTTCAGGCTCGCCGACAACCGTATATTTTTTCGCGTCTTTTTCAAGCACTTTGCCATAGTTTTCAGCAAAGAGGTTATTGAGTGCTTCTTCATAGAACACGCCTTTACCGTAAACGTTTTCGATAACGTTTTTGGGAGCTTTGCCCTTACGGAAACCGTTGATGGCAAATTTGCCTCTCAACTTCAAATACGCGTTCTGTTGCGCTGCTTTCCATTCTTCGCCGTCGAATTTGAGCGTGATTTTTACCGTGCTCTTTTCTGCTGCTTTGCTAGTGTGTTTCATAATTGTCTCCTGCATCTATATACTTAATTTTTTATTTTTTTAACACTGCCTTATATTTTAACACATTTATTAAAGAAAATAAAGCGTTTTTTGCTCGTTTTTATTTACAATTTGTAAAAATTGCGGTATAATTTTAGGGTAGGGAAAGGAAGTCTTTCCAAATCATTCGAACGGGAGGAAGTTATGCCGCAGGACGCGTTTCATATCAGAAGACTTGCCGCCGAATTGCATACTCTTCTCGTCGGTGGGAAGATAAACCGCATTTCACAGGTCAACAAAGACGAACTCACCCTTATTATATACACCGGAAAATCGACTGTTAAACTTATTTTAAGCGCAAATGCGTCAAATGCAAGAGTTTGTTTGTCGATGACGGAGAAAGAACCGGCGCCCGTTGCGCCTAACTTTTGCATGTTGCTTCGCAAACACTTGCAGGGCGCGGAAATTTTGGCGATTCGGCAGCACGAGTTTGAGCGTATCATCGAAATCGACTTGCACTGCACCACCGATTTTTCCGAGAGCAAGCGCACGCTGCATTGCGAGCTGATGGGAAAATATTCCAACGTACTTTTGACGGAGAACGGCATCATTTTAGGTGCGTTAAAAACGACGGCGTTAGAGGATTCGTCCCGGCGCATTTTCCTTTCGGGCGCGAAGTACGTTTACCCGGCGGCGCAGGACAAATTATCCCCTTTCGACGGGGCAGGTATGCGTTCACGGTTGGAAAACTACCTTTCGACGCGCACAGAGAGCTTGGATTTAGAGAGCCTTTCTCTCTTTTTATTCGAGAACGTATCGGGGCTTGCGTTGCCGACGGCGCGAGAGCTTGTACGTCGGGCGGCGCAAAGGTACGGTGGGATAGAAACGGCGCTGTCACCGCACGTGGAGCAACCGCTTTGGGTGTTTGTCGGGGAGTTTTGTCTGCACGAACCGAGTCAGCCGTGCGTGAAAATGCAAAACGGCGACATAGTGGATTTTTTCGCTTTTTCGGTGGACGGCGGCAGGGAGATGCCCTCTCTTTGTAAGGCGGAAGATGAATTTTTTACGACGCGCGAAAACAAACGAGATTTTGAGAACAAGAAACGGAAACTGGAAAACGCGGCGCGCGGTTTGAAGAAAAAGCAAACGAAAAAGCTGCAAGACACTCTCGAACGGTTAAAGGACGCGGAGAAAGCGGAAGAATATCGCATAAAAGGCGAGCTTTTAACGGCAAATTTGTATCGGGTGGAGAAAGGCGCAAGCGGTGTGGAGCTTGAAAACTGGTATGACGAGCAAGGCGGCAGGATAAAAATCGGGTTAGATACGGCTTTGACCCCTGCGCAGAACGCACAGCGGTATTTCAAGACCTATAACAAGTACAAACGCGCCAAAGAGGTGTTGCAGCCGATTTTGGAGACGGAAAAGAGAGAAATCTTGTACACGGACAGTGTGCTTTGTTCGATTGCTTTGGCGGAAAACGCGGAAGATTTAAAGGAAATCGAAACCGAACTGATTGAAATGGGCTTGATGCGAGCGCCTGCCGCACGAGCGGGTGCAAAGAAGAAAGAAACCCTCGTACCTTTCCGTGAATACGAGTTTGACGGAGTGAAAATTTACGCCGGACGGAACAATCTACAAAATGATAGACTGTTGAAAGCGGCGAGCCCCGACGATATTTGGTTGCATACGCAAAAATACCACTCCTCGCACGTGATAATTGCAATTCGAGGGGGGCAGGTACGCGATGAACTGCTTTTGTATGCAGCGGAAATCTGCGCGTATTACTCGGATGGGCGCGACGGGGATAAGATTCCCGTGGATTATTGCAGGCGGAAATTTGTCAAAAAACCGAGCAAGAGCAAAGCAGGTTTTGTGACGTACACCGATTATAAAACGGTGTTGGTGAAACCCAACGCCCATAAAGAATAAAAAACCCGTCTTTTTGACGGGTTTTCGTTTTAAAGTGGAAAAAACGCCGTATTTAAACACGCGGAGTTTTTTAGAAAAGTGGAAATTAGTATTCGTCTGATAAGCCTAACCAAAAATCAGCAGGAACCCCTGTCTTTTTCACAATTTGTTTAAGCATATGATACGCAGGTTTTGCTTTTCCGTTTAGCCATTCGCTGATTTGGCTTTGTTTGACGTTGATAATAAAGGCAAACTGCGTTTGGGTTAAACTGTTTTCCTTTAAATAATTCTGCAAAATTTCTTTAAATTCAAGGTCTTGTTTTGTGCTCATTTTTTAAATCTCCCTTTTGAAATTGAATTATGTGGGCAGCGTTGAAAGGATTGAGGGTTTACACGTGGCAATATTGTAAGGCAATAATGAATTGCCTTACGCAAAATGATTGAAAGAAACAAAAATTTATGGCATTCAAAACGCGCGAGGACCAACGATTGTGTAAAACCAAGGGGAATGGAAATTAACGTTGATGGGAATGAAGTAAAATTCATGATAACCAAAGGCAGTGAAAATGATGGTTCGTGCAAATTAAAACGTATGATAACCAAGGCAGCACTAAAAGTCACGGCAACAAATGTTTATGATAACGCCGGCTCTCTCTTAACGTCGGCTCTCTCTTAACACTGCTCTCTTCTAACACTGTTCTCTCCCAACACCGCTCTCTTCTAACGCCGGCTCTCTTCTAATGCCGGTTCTCCCTTAACGCCGGCTCTCTTCTAACGCCGGTTCTCTTCTAATGCTGCGATCTCCCAACATTGCGCCCCCCTAACGCTGCGCGCCCCCAATACTGTTTTCCC
>JAZQGK010000048.1:0-8580 GCA_045539975.1 Candidatus Scatosoma sp.
ACCGTCGTCTGGTAGTTTTCTGGGATGAAAATAGACTTGGAGTCGGCGGTGCCGTCGCCGTTGGAATCCAAAACCTTACGAATCCAAACGTTGTTGTAGTTGTAAGTGTATTCGATGGTTTGGGTGGTTGTCCACGTTTCGGTGGTGGAATCCCATTCCTGCTGGGTAACTTTCGTGAGACGGTTGCGGTAGTCCCAAGTGTAGAGTTCGCGGTTGGTGGAATTCTGCTTGGAAATGCGGTTGCCTTCGTCGTCGTACGTGTAAGACCACGCGCCGTCACTGGTTAGTTCGTTGTTGGTGGAGGTCGTGTAATTACTACCGTTTGCAACAACTCTGTTGCCGTTGGAGTCGTAAGTGTACGATTCGTCGGTGATTTCCGCGTTGGCGTAGTCGGCGGAGATGAGCTGACCGAGGAAGTCGTAATCGTAGGACGTGGAGCCGTCAAGAGAATTCAAATACTCAATGATGTTGTTCGTGGAATCGTACGTGTATGAATGTTTTACGATTTGTGTACCACTGGAATTGTTATGCGTGATGGACGTGACGGCGTTGTTCGCGTTGTATTCGTAAATGCTGTTTGCAACGGCGGTTGCGACGTCATCGGCATCCACTTCGTAACGTCTGACGGAGGTCAGGAGACCGTTCGCGTTGTAGTCGAATTCGGCGAAGATTTCGTCGATGGCGGAGCCGGTTTGGTTGATTTTTGTCGCATTGCCGAGAAAATCATAGGTTACTTGATTTACGCGGGTTTGCGTTGAATTTAATGTCAACGAAGATTCCGTCTGCCGACCGACCGCGTCGTAGGTATAATCGAACGTCGCCGTCTGTCCATCGAAATTGAATATCGTTTCAGTGTTTTGATTTTTATTGTCATAAGCGTACGAATACGAATGCTCGCCGTCCGAGACCGTCAGAAGGTTGCCAACCGCGTCGTAGGCGTAGGCGAAGGTTTTCAAGACCGCGTCGCTTTCGCCAAGCCATTTTTCCGAGGTCAAACGCCCCATCGCATCGTAATTGTAGGTCGTAACGCGCTCGTTGCGGTCGGTTTTTTGCGTCAGTCGACCAAGCGCGTCGTAGGAATAATAACGAGCGTCCAGATTTTCGTTTGTTTCCGAAAGAACAAGCCCGCGATAATCATAAGTGTACGACGTCGTATTGCCCACCGCGTCGGTCAGGGAGGTCAGCCGACCGAGAGCGTCGTAGGTGTAGGTCGTGGAAATAAATGGAATTTCAGACGCAAAATCGGATTCTGCCGGTGTCGTCGGTGTGACAATCGCGTCGCCTTCCGGGACTTCCGACGGTGTGATGGTTGCGGAAGCGTCGTAAAGCGTTGCGACTTGCTCGGCAGTTAGCGAGGTGTCCCAGATGGAAACATCACGGATTTCGCCATCGAAAAAGCGGTCGTTGCCGTTACTGGAACCAATGTGCCAATTGGCATTCACTGTAGCACACCCTTCAGTGTCCGTTTGGCTTGCGAGAAGTTCTCCATTACGATAGAGATTCCAATTTGTTCCGTCGTAAGTTCCCGTAAGGTGAACCCACGTGCCAATGTCCTCGGCTGGTATGGTCGCGGAAACAAGGTGGTTGCCGGTTACGCCGTCCCAGCTGCCAAATTGGTAAGAATCGTCAAGAAGACGGAGATAAAGTTCATTGTGATAGTCATGTCCGTGCCCAAGAATGGTTTTCAAACCGCCTGTCGCGTCGATTTTCACCCACACGGAAACCGCAATTTCGCCTTCAAAATTGAGCGAAGCACTGTTGCCGAGATTGATTGTATCGCTCACGCCATTAAATTCCTGTCCGTTGGGGAGCCAGGAATCAAGCGGGGAGGAGAGAACCGAGTTGTCATATTGGCGAGTCTCCAGAAGGTTGCCGACCGCGTCGTAGATGTTTTGGGTGACATTGCCACGAGCATCTTTGGTGGTAAGAAGACGTCCGAGGGAATCATAAGTGTAGGAAGTGACGTTGTTTAGCGCGTCCGCCATCGTTAAAACACGACCCATATTGTCGTAAGTGTAGGTTGTCGTGTTCCCCATCGCGTCCGTTTGCGTGAGGAGGTTACCGACAAGGTCGTAAGTCGCGGTAGATTGTACCGTGACGTCACTAAAACCTTCTTCATAGAGAGTCGCAACTTCGGTCGCGGAAAGTGACGTGTCCCAGATTCCGACATCGCGGATTTCTCCTTCAAAATGCCGTCCCGAAAATTTAGAGGCTCCGATAAGCCATTCGCAACCAACGGTGACTGCGCCAACTGTTGATGCCGCTGAAGCAACTAGGACTCCATTTTTATAGAGATTCCAATTTTCACCATCGTAAGTTCCCGTCAAATGAACCCACGCGCCAATGTCTTCGGCTAAAATTGCCGTTTCCGCGCAATGGTCGCCACCAATGTAGTTGCCCGCCTGGAATTTTCCATCGACGATTCGGAGATAAACCTCACGGTCGCCATAAAATCCGTGTTCGATAATTCCCTGAATACCGGTCGTTTTTTCTACTTTCACCCAAGCGGAGAGAGTAATTTCACCTTCGAAATTCATTTTGTCCGTGTTTTCAATGGCAATGGAATCATCCACCCCATTAAACGTTTGGGAATTTTCCAGCCAACGACCAAGTTCTTCGGGAACATTCTTGTTTCGGATTTCGGTTTGCGTCACCTGTCCGTTATAATTGTAGGTATAAGCGGTCGTCACGCCCAACGGGTCGGTCTGGGAGAGTAGCTGACCTGCGGCGTTGTAGTCGTACTGGTACGCGCTTCCGTCCGCTTGTGTGATTGCGGAGACGTTGCCGAAGCCGTCGTAAGTGTAGGCGGTTACGCGGTTTAAAGCGTCTGCGACCGAGAGTAATTGATTTTCCGAACCGTAAACGTAAGTGGTCGTTGAGTTGTCGGGCGCGACTGTTTGAATTAAGTTTCCGGCTAAATCGTAGTAGTTGACCGTCGTTTGATTCAGCGCGTCGGTCGTCGTGACGACTTGATATTTCACGCCGTCGATGACTTGCGTCGCGTAAGCCGTCGTTTGGGTCGTGGATTGCGTGCCCGTCGCGTCGGTCAGCGTGGTCGAGGTGGAACGCCCTAAATTGTCGTAGGCGTAAGTCGTCACATTTCCCTGCGCGTCGGTCGTGGAAACGAGTTGGCTAATCGCGTTATAAGCCGACGTGGTCGCGGCGCCGAGCGCGTCGGTCGTTGTAATAAGATTTCCGTACACGTCGTAAGCGTAAGAAGTAACGTTCCCAAGCGCGTCGGTTTCGGTCAAAACGCGACCAAGTTTGTCGTAGGTGTAAGTCGTGGTTGTGTTGTCGGGCATTTTCACCTGCGTGAGGTTGCCGAGCGCGTCGTAAGTGTACGTCGTCGTGCGGTTTAGAGCGTCTGAGACCGTTTTCAGATTGCCCGCTAGGTCGTAAGTCCGCGTTTCCAACGTCACGTTGTCGTTCGTTCGTGTGATTTTCGTTACATGGTCGAATTTATCATAGGTATACGAAAGCGTCACGCCCGTCGCGTCCGTTTCCGTCGCGACACGTCCAAAATTATCGTAAGTCGTCTGCGAAATGACTACCGATTCGCCGTCGGTGGTGGAAACGGTCGTTTGGATTAGTTTTCCGCCGGAGTTGTAAGTGTAACTCGTCGTCCGTCCGAGAGAATCGGTCTCCGTCGCCACTCGCCCAAGTGAATCGTAAGTGTACGAAATACTGGAACCAGCGGAAACAACCGTCGCGATTTTGCCAAGCGCGTTGTAGGTATAAGCCGTGATTGCGCCGTTTCGGTCAGTGGTCTGAACCAGCTGTCCCGCGTTGTTGTAGGTGTTCGTTGCCGTCTGACCGTCCGCGTAGGTCGTCGTAATCAGGCGGTCAAGCGCGTCGTAAGTGTAAGCCGTCGTTTGGTTCAGCGCGTTGGCGACGCTGGTTACGCGGTCTGCATTATCGTAAGTATAGGTCGTCGTCGACGCATTTGCCGTGCCGGAAGCGACCATTTCCGTAAGCAGATTTCCACGCGAATCGTATGTGTAAGCCGTCGCAACGCCACAGGCGTCCAACATCAGAACCAGGCGACGCTGGTCGTCATAAGCGTAAGCCGTCACGACATCGTTCGTTTCGCCGTTGGCAACGGAATCAATTTCTCCTATAACATGACGTTCCGAAAGCGTCAATCCCGTCTGTGAATCCAGCGTGTAAACCGTCTGATTTCCGAGCTGGTCGGTATAACTCAACACTTGGTCATAAACAGAATCGTATGTCCATTTTTCGGTCGAGCCGTCGTGATATTTGATTACCGTTAAATTACCGCGAGAATCATAACTATACTCCGTCGTGCGTCCTTGTTGTTTTCCGTCGATTGTTCCCGATTCGGTTTCTTTTAATAATCGACCATTGGAATCATACGAAAAAGTCGTAACCGTACCGGAGCTGTTTTTTTGCCATACGACGTTTCCGAATTTGTCATAACGATATTCAGTAACGTCGCCAGCGGAGTTGATGCTTTCTCCGTTGAGCGATAATAACGACTGGAGCGTAGCCGGATGGTCGGCGTCGTAGCCGATTTGCGTCGTGTCCGCAACTGCCGAAAGAGCATACGGATTCTGCGTCGATTCGACGATTCCATTCACGGTTTTAGAAAGAACCTGTCCATTGGAATACGTATATGCCGTCACATTGCCCGCTGGGTCTGTGACCGTTAAAATTCGGGAACTGTCGCCGTCATACGTGTAGGTCGTAACTGGCGCGGTCAACGCTCCCTCTCCATCCGGGTCCGGCTCGGTTATCGTTGTTAAACGTCCCAAAGAATCATACGCATACGTCGTAACTCTCCCCGCAAAATCCGTTACGGTCTGCAATTTCCCATTACTGTAACCGTAATTCGTGACGCGGTTTCCTTCCTCGGTTTTCGACGCCGCCGTCCCGTCTGCATTATACGACCAAGTCGTAATTTCCTGCGTCAAATTGTCCGTGCGAGTGAGCAACTGCCCCTGCGCGTTAAAGAGAAATGTCTCCCCCTGGTCTACCACTGTGAAAGTACCGTCAGAGTTTAAGGTTAGCGTCGATTCCGCCGACTCGCCAGCTTGCGGAGTGAAAGTCGTACCGTCATACGCGAACCAAACCTGCTTTCCGCACGAACGCTCCCAGTTAATTCCGCGTTCTGTCGAAGCGTTATAATTCGTCAAATTCAATCGCGAAAGCCCCGTCAAATTGATACCACTTCCGTACGGGCTGTCCGCCAGATTGACGATGCTTTCAAAACCATTAAAAGTCTCCGTCCGCGTCGTTCCGTCTGCATATTCGTAAACGAAATTCATTGTCCACGCATAACGCCCCGTCGCAAGAGAAGACGTATCCAGATTCATTCCCACTGCAAAATTTTCCGATGGGTCAAGCTCGGTCGTGTCGTAATAAACCGTCTTGCTGAGCGTGCCCATTTCTAAAGTCGCCGTCATGCGGACTGGGGAAGCACTTGAGCCGGTTTCTGTTATATCTTCTGAATATGTTGTATACGGAATTGTTGAAATTGTCGGAAGTGTGCTTTCAAAACGAAAATAAGAAACACTATTATTTGCTGGTCTTGAATGATTTTCATCGTTGGTAGCAACTTCATTTGTAAGACTATCACATGAACAAGGCGTACAGACGGAACTACCGGTAGAACCTTGCGTAAACGGAGTAAAAGTTATTTCAACCACCAAATCATCATAATCATCATCGGTCCAATCTTCAATTCGGATTATATCCAGAGGGGTTCCTTCTTGCGCTTCCGCTCCTTCCGGCAAAGTAGAAGTAGGAAGTGCGCTTCCCTCCGCGACAGGCACGGATACCGAGGATTGCCCCCCCTCTCCACCAAGCTGAACACCGTTTATGATGATACAAGTATCGCGATTGTCTGTATCATTTTCCAAAACCGTATAATTCAATGTACCGCCATATTTTAAATTTCCGTTACCGTCCAGAAAATCAACTTCTTCCACACCCACAGGAGCGACCGACAACATCTCGCGCTTTTCCAGCATTTCCACATTCAAGGAACGCGCCTTCCGCGCCTTTTTCAGCGAGGAATTCTTTGAACCGAAGTTTCGCATAATACTCCAAGTCATAATATCCTCCTCCGTGGCAAAACTCCTGAGAGAAACCAACTCCCCCTCCAACCTTTAATTTTAACACCAATGATTCAATTTTGCAAGAGTTTCCTACAAGTTTTTTTAAAATTTTCACAAAAATTCTCAAAAAAAAGCTAAGGTTTCTTACAAATAATCACATTTGCGACAGAAATATTCAAAATGATGTAAATTTCCAATGAAAAATTAAAGATATTTCCCCAGAATAACAAATACGACATTTAGTCTAAAAGTTTTTATATTTTTTCAAAAAATACACCGCCCCCCCTTGACAAACAGATTTCCAATTGCTAGTATGAATATTGTCACAAGTGTAATATATCGAAATATCAAATAGGTATTACGTTAAATTTTGATGTTTTTCGGAGAAATATCATGTCAAGAATTGTGTTGGGATTGGGAACGGGACAATGTGGCTTAAAATTGCTTGCGGATATATTAAATGCACAGCAAGATTGCGCTATTTCTTATGAAGACCCTCGTTCATTACCGTGGAAGCATAATCCTGCACATCTTGTTGGGTGTGAAAATTTTATTCCTAGTATAAAAGAATGTTTTGTTCGCTGGAATAACACGAGATCGGAAAGTATCTTGGGCGACGTCGCTTCTTTTTATTTGCCGTATGTAGAAGAAGCTATGAGCGCAGAAGAAAACATTCGCATTGTGTGTTTACAGAGGTCTAAAGAAGAGGTGGTGGCAGCATTTGAAAGGAGTATTTATTTGTCATCGCCTAGACCAATAGACAATTGGTCAGAGAATTTGGAAGCTGGCTGGTATCGCCATCCAACAAGGTTTCGGTTTTATCCTAAATATCAGGTTTCCAGTCGCCGTGAAGCTCTTGAACTGTATTGGGAGGAATATACTGCAAAAGCACAAGAATATGCGGAAAAATATCCAGAAAAGTTTTGTATTTTTGACCCATCAAAGATGGAATCCGAATCGGGAGTACGTGAAATTTTGGATTTCGTAGGAATTCCTAAAGAGTTACAAAAACCAGTAACGGGCAACCGAAGTCCATCAAATACAGTGGTTCCGCCAGATAGTGAAGTGGTTCGGTCGTGGCAACAACAGTTACAACAGCGACCGCCATCTCACTGCGTTATTCTAGTTCCATTTTTGGGGTATATACATCAGGAATGCGACGCCTCACTGAAAGAGTTGGAACGGCGAGGTTATCAGGTTCGTCGGATTGGAGGTTATTCTGCAATTGATCAAGGACGTAACCAAATGGCGACAGATGCACTAATTGATGGATTTGAAGAAACATTATGGATTGATTCGGATATTGCGTTTCATCCTGATGACGTAGAAAAGTTACGAGCGCGTAATCTTCCGATTGTCGCGGCATTATATCCGCAAAAAGGCAGAAGAGCGTTGGCTTCCCATGTAATTCCAGGTACTAAAAAAATGACCTTTGGAAAGGAAGGAGGTATAACAGAGATTTTATATGCAGGGACAGGATTTCTTCTTGTTCGGCGTGAGGTGTATCTGAAAATGCTTGAGGATTTACACCTTCCATATTGTAATGAACGGTTTGAGAAACCAACAATTCCATTTTTCCAACCGTTAATTCGGTCGATTGAAAATGGAACGTGGTATCTCGCAGAGGACTATGCTTTTGGACATCGTGCTCGCGCTTGTGGGTACAAAATTTGGGCAGATACAACCATTCGGTTGGGACACATCGGAAATTATCGTTATAGTTGGGAAGATGCGGGTATGGAACGCCGCAGATTTGCAACATTTACATTAAACTTTGCATCGAGTGAATCGCATGGAAATGCAATGTCAAACTTCGATACATCATCAAATTCATGCAATGGAGATAATCGGGATGTTGAACCTATTGAAAATATGGAAAAATGTGCAGAATAACTCCTCTAAAAAAAGAGGAATGCGGTATCGTTCTCTTTCGAGAGGGTGGGAACCTTTAGAAGTCAGAAGTTTACTATCTGTTACACCATATAATAATTATGGCGAACTCGATTTGGGAAATATTGATTTTGAAGTTAATCCAATGACCAAATTCGATTTGGAAAATGTAACAACTGGCTCAACATCTCTCACCGTTCAGGATGAAGAATATGAATATAGCGTCACGATTCCAGCCGAAGAAGAAGGGGTGGCAGATACTGTTGTTCTTTATGAAGGAGTCCAATCTTTTTCCAAAACAACGGAATTAACTGCTCTTACTGAGGATAACTGGACGTATGTGGAACTTGCCACTTGGTCTTATGATGTTGAAAACGAAGATACCTCTCTTTTAGGAGAATATTCTTATACATTTACTGCTTCATGTATCGATAACGTGTACTCTTATACGTTTACTTACCATTCGGAAGACCAAACTACAACGCCTGTTACTGAATCAGGGGTTTCATATCAATCATTCACGACATTAGTAAGTGATATTACGGTAACAAGCGAAATTAATGAAACTACTGGTAGCGGAACTGGTAGTGACATTCGGAATTCAATTCAAACG
>JAZQGK010000049.1:0-25348 GCA_045539975.1 Candidatus Scatosoma sp.
TGAAGGACGGCGTTATCACCGATGAAAACCGTATCATCGGCGCGCTTCCCACCATCAAATATTTGATGGAACAGGGTGCAAAAGTGGTACTTTGCTCCCATATGGGCAAACCCCACAACGTGTTCGACGCAAAGCTCGAACTCAACAAGAAAGAAAAGGGCAAGGTTGCGGCTCTTCCTGAAAACGAACAGGCTGCTGCTACCGAAGAATTCCTTGAAAAAGCGAAGAAAGACGTTAAGAAACTCACGCTTGCTCCCGTTGCCGCTCGTTTGAACGAGTTGTTGGACGGCAAAGTCACCTTCGCATCCGACGTTATCGGCGAAGACGCAAAAGCAAAGGTTGCCGCTTGCAAAGAAGGCGAATGCGTATTGCTTGAAAACCTTCGTTTCCACAAGGGCGAAGAAAAGAAAGCACCCGAATTTATGCAGGCGCTCGCAAGCTACTGCGAAGTATACGTAAACGACGCGTTCGGTACGGCGCACCGTTCCCACGCTTCCACCGCAGGTATCGTGGAAGAAGGTTTGGTAAAGACGGCGGCTTGCGGTTTCTTGATTGAAAAAGAACTCTCCGTGATGGCTGACACCCTTGAAAACCCCGAAAGACCTTTCGTTGCTATCCTTGGCGGCGCAAAAGTTGCGGACAAGCTCAACGTTATTTCTAACTTGCTTGAAAAATGCGATACCCTCGTTATCGGCGGCGGTATGGCGTATACTTTCATCAAAGCGCAGGGCGGCAGCATCGGCACTTCCCTTGTAGACGACGAAAAAATCGATTACTGCTTGGATATGTTGAAGAAAGCAGAATCCTTGGGCAAGAAAATTCTTCTTCCCGTGGATACCGTTGCGGCTAAATCTTTCCCCAACCCCATCGACGCTCCCATCGAAACGACCGTTGTTTCCTCCAAGGAAATTCCTGACGATATGATGGGTCTTGATATCGGTCCCGCTACGAGAGAACTCTTCGCGAAAGTTGTAGCTGACGCGAAATCGGTTATCTGGAACGGCCCCATGGGCGTTTTCGAAAACCCCATCCTTGCAGAAGGCACGAAATCGGTAGCGGAAGCGCTTGCAAGCGTTTGCGGCAAAGCAACCACCATCATCGGTGGCGGCGACAGCGCGGCAGCCGTGCAGGTTCTTGGCTATGCGGATAAGATGAGCCACATCTCGACGGGTGGCGGCGCGTCCCTTGAATTGTTCGAAGGCAAGGTGCTTCCCGGTATTGCTTGCTTGAACGATAAATAAGAAAAATCACAACAAACGGCGAGGGTGAACGCGGTTCGCCCTTTCCGCACGTTTTAAACGACCTTTTTAACAATCCGTTACGATTAAAGGGCTTTATTTAGAAAGCCGAATACATAAAAACAACCACAAAAGGAGAATATATTATGCGTAAACCTATTATCGCAGGTAACTGGAAAATGAACAACACCGCTTCTCAGGGCGTAGCGCTTGTCAATGCAATCGCTCCCCTCGTTACGGAAGCAAATTGCGACGTCGTCGTTTGCGTTCCCGCTATCAATATCCCCGCTATCAGCGAGGCTTTGAAGGGCACGAATATCAAACTTGGCGCAGAAAACGTACACTTCGCTGAAAAAGGCGCTTACACGGGCGAAATTTCCGCGGCAATGCTTTTGGAATACGCCGTAGAATACGTCATCATCGGCCACAGCGAACGTCGTCAATACTTCGCTGAAACGGACGAAACGGTAAACAAGAGAACGCTCACCGCTTTGAACGCAGGGCTCACCCCCATCGTTTGCATCGGCGAATCCCTTGAAGAAAGAGAAACAGGCAAGACGGAAGAAGTCCTTGCCACCCAAATCCACGAAGGTTTAAAAGGCATCGAAGATATCACCAAAATCGTTATCGCTTACGAACCCGTTTGGGCAATCGGTACGGGCAAAACCGCTACGGCTGAACAAGCAAACGAAACCATCGCGTTTATCCGTAAAACGGTTGGCGAAATGTTCTGCCCGAACTGCGCGGCGGCTCTTCGCATCCAGTACGGCGGTAGCATGAACGCAGGCAACTGCAAAGAGCTCATGGCTATGCCCGAAATCGACGGCGGCCTTATCGGCGGCGCTTCCTTGAAAGCTCCTGATTTCGCAGCGATCGTAAACTTCGATAAATAAGAAAACACTGTAAATTACGGGGACAGGGAAACGTTCATCGCGTACCTGCCCCCACCATTTTGAATTTTAGGAGATATTATCATGAAAAAACCTTTCGCCATTATCATTATGGACGGCTATGGTATCAACCCGTCCAAAGTAGGTAATGCGATCATCGCAGACGGCAGCAAATACGTCAACGAACTCAAAGAAAATTACCCCTCTTCACAGCTTGGTGCAAGCGGTATGTCCGTGGGGCTTCCCGACGGTCAAATGGGCAACAGCGAAGTCGGCCACCTCAACATCGGCGCCGGCAGAATCGTTTACCAAGACCTCACCAAAATCACGAAAGATATCCGCGACGGGGAATTTTTTAAGAACACGGAACTGCTCCGCGCGATGCATACCGCAAAAAATAACGGCAAAAAATTACACCTTTACGGGCTTGTTTCTACCGGCGGCGTTCACAGCCACACCGAACATCTTTACGCGCTTGTGGAAATGGCAAAAAAGGAAGGTCTTGACAACGTTTATATCCATGCATTTACCGATGGCCGTGACGTTGCTCCTACCTCCGGCGCTGGGTTCTTAAAGGATTTACAAGACAAGCTGAACGAGCTTTCTTTCGGTAAAATCGCGTCCGTTTCGGGTAGATATTACGCCATGGACCGCGACAACAACTGGGATAGAGAAGAAAAAGCTTACGATATGTTGACGCTTGGCACGGGCGTACAGTTCGAAGGCAGCGCGGAAGACGCGGCAAAAGCGTCCTATGAAAACGGCGTTACCGACGAATTTATCCTGCCCACCAACCTCACGGAAAACGGCAAACCCGTCGCTTTGATTGGCGAGGGTGACAGCATTATTTGCTTTAACTTCCGTCCCGACAGAGCCAGACAGATTTCCAGAATGTTCTCCCAAAAGAACTTCCCTTGCGTTGACTCGAAAACGGGCGCAACCCTCGGCTTTGAAAGAAAAACCGGTTTCCTTGCGCCTTGCTATGTGGGTTTTGCCGTGTACGATTCCTCGTTTGAAAACGTCGGCGTTGCTTTCCCTCCCGAAGACATCACCAACACGTTGCCTCAATACATTTCCTCGCTTGGCTTAAAGCAGCTCCATATCGCGGAAACGGAGAAATACGCACACGTAACTTTCTTCTTCAACGCAAAATTAGAAGCTCCCGTAGAGGGCGAAACGCGTATCGTAATCCCCTCCCCGAAGGTGGCGACCTACGATTTGCAACCGGAAATGAGCGCTTATCCCGTTACGGAAAAAGTTTTGGAAGAGTTGGATAAAGGCGAATACGACGTCGTTATTCTCAACTTTGCAAACTGCGACATGGTTGGGCATACGGGCATCATGGACGCGGCGGTAAAAGCCGTGCATGCCGTAGACGAATGCGTGAAAAAGGTAACGGACAAAATCCTTGCCATGGGCGGCAGCGCTTTGGTTACAGCCGATCACGGTAACGCAGACCAAATGCTGGCTGACGACGGCGTCAGCGCTTTCACGCAGCACACGACCTTCCCCGTTCCTGTTATCTTGGTTTCGGAAGAATACAAGAACGTTACTCTTCGTGACGACGGCGTTTTAGCAGACCTTGCACCCACGTTGCTCGCGATGATGAAACTGCCTCAACCCAAAGAAATGACGGGTAAGAGCCTCATCAAATAAAAACGGCTATGAAACAAAAAAAGGACGGAGTTTTTACTTCGTCCTTTTGTATAAAAAGAAAAATTTTTCATGTTTTGCCATAAAAATAGTTGCGATATTTTTATAAGTGTGTTATAATCAATAGGTAATTTTGGAAAACGGCGCACTTTGCCGTCAAAAGAAAAAGAAAAAGGATTTGATGTTATGTTGAATTTATATACTTTGTTAGACCCTACTTCGTTCTATGCACAATACAAAGTCGTTAGTATCATTTTGATTATTTTGATGGCTATCGCTGCCATTGCTGCAATTATTCTCGTTTTGTTGCAACCCAGCAACTCTTCGGGTATCGACGCACTCGGCGGTTCCAGCGAAACCTTCTTCGGCAAGAACAAGGGCAAATCGATTGAAGCAAAAATGAAAAAATGGACTTGGATCTGCTTGGCAATCCTCGTCGTTTTGTCCATCGCTTTCTATATCATTCCCTTGATTTTCTAATGGTAAGACTACTTCGGCGGCTTTGTTGAGAAGCCGCTTTTTTTATTCCCCTTTTTGGTACATACTGTTTGCGGAGTATTATTATGAGTTCGCAAGAAAAATTATTTGAATTATTTAAAAACGGAACGCTGGCCGGCAAAACCGTCGGCGAAATTTGCAAAATTCTGCAAATGCCTTATCGGGAGAAAAACCGTCTCACCGATCTTTTAAACAAGCTCTGTTTAGAGGGAAAGCTTTACCAAAACGACGGGGGCAGGTACGGAACGATTGAACAATTAGGTTTGATTAAAGGCAAAATTTCCGGCCATGAACGAGGGTTTGCATTCCTTATTCCGGAGGATAAAGAAAACTACCCCGACGACTTTTTTATTCCGCATAAAAATTTAGGCGGCGCACTGCACGGGGATACCGTGCTTGTCGAACGCTGTTTCGGGCGCAGCGACGACGAGGCAAAAGTCATCTCCATCCTCGCCCGTGGCTACGATAAAATCGTGGGCGTGTTTAGACGTGACAAACGCGCCGGATATTTACTCCCCGATGAAAAGAAATTTTCCAGCGAGATTTATATCCCCCTTTCCTCTTGTTTTCAAATCAAAAACGGCGTCAAAGCCGTCGCAAAAATCACTTCCTATCCACACGGGAAAGCGCCCGGAGGTGAAATTGTCGAAGTACTTGGGGACGAGGACGATTTTTTCGCAGAAGAACTTTCTATCATTCGCTCGTATGATTTAAACGAGACCTTCCCCGCTCGCGTGGAAAAAGAGGCAGCGCGGCAGGCGCAACGGAAAATCACGCAAGAGGATATCCTTTCGCGCAGGGACTTCCGCGAGACGCTTACCGTCACCATCGACGGCGAGGACACGCGCGATATCGACGACGCAATTTCCTTGGAAAAGGTCGGAAACGAATACCTTTTAGGCGTGCACATTGCCGACGTTACCCACTACGTTCAGTACCGCTCCCCCTTGGACGAGGAAGCGTTTGACCGCGGTACAAGCGTTTATTTCCCCGATCGCGTTTTGCCCATGCTTCCGCGCCCTTTATCCAACGGAATTTGTTCGTTAAACGAGGGTGAGGATAGATTGACTCTGTCCTGTTTGATGTGGATTGATGAAAAAGGCGCCGTCAAGCGCAGCGAGATTGTGGAAGGTATTATCCGTTCCGATTTTCGCATGACGTATAACGAAGTGACAAAAATCCTCGACTGCGATGAGATAACTTGCAAAAAATTCGCGCCCGTAAAAGAAATGATTTTTCTCTGCGGAGAGCTTACGCGCATTCTACAAACCATGCGCGAGAAGAAAGGCAGCATTTCCCTCGACGTAAAAGAGGCGAAAATCCTTTTCCAAAACGGAGAAATCACCATTCCCGATTACGAACGCGCGTTTTCCTATCAAATCATCGAGGCGTTTATGGTGCTGGCAAACGAAACGGTTGCGCAATATATGCAATCTATAGAAGCCCCTTTTGTGTATCGTATCCACGAAAAACCCAGTACGGAAAAAGCGACCACTTTCCGCGCTTTTGCGCAGACTTTGGGCATGACGGTGCGTTTTCAGGCGGACGACGTCAAGCCGTATGATTATCAAAAGATATTGAAAAGTGCAGAAAATTTGCCTGCTTACTCGGTATTGAACCGCGTGATGCTCCGTTCCATGCAAAAGGCAAAATATTCGCCCGAAAATTGCGGACATTTCGGCTTGGCAAGCGATTGTTATTGCCATTTCACCTCCCCCATTCGGCGCTATCCCGACCTTTGCATTCATAGGATTATCAAAGAAGTTTTAAACGGCGGCTATGCGCAGGCATTGGAAACGTACGGCGGTTTTGTCGAACGTGCCGCGCAGCAGTCCTCCGAGCGAGAACGCCGCGCAACGGAAGCTGAACGGGACGTGGACGATTTGTATATGACAATGTACATGAGCGAACATATCGGCGAGGAGTACGATGCCGTGATTTCAGGCGTAACCTCGTTTGGGCTGTTTGCCGAGCTGTCCAATACCATCGAAGGATTTATCCCTATCGAGAGTTTGTTTGGGGAATACACCTTCGACGCCGACCGATTCCGTCTGCACTCCGAGCATAAAAGCTATACCATCGGCGACGTTGTACGCGTCAAAGTAATCGACGTGGACTTTGAACGCAGAAGAACGGAATTCCGCTTGTTAGAACAAGGTTTTGGTTTCGGCTCACGGCGTAAAAAACAAAAATAAGAGGTATTATCATGAAAGTTATTGCGACCAACAAAAGCGCTTCTTTTGAATATTTTATCGAGGATAAATATGAGGCAGGAATCGTTTTAGAGGGGAATGAAATTAAATCCATTCGCGAAGGAAACGTCAACATGAACGACAGTTTCTGTTTTTTGCGCGGCAATGACGTTTCCGTAAAAAACATGCATATCGCTCTTTACGACAAATCGGACGCTTTCTCCACAAAGGATACCCGTCGAGATAGGAAATTGTTATTGCACAAAGCAGAAATCGCTAAAATTGCAGGAAAAATAAACCGTCAAGGCTATACGTTGGTGCCTTTGAAACTGTATTTTAAGGGTTCGCTCATTAAGATGGAAATCGCCCTTTGCAAAGGGAAACATACCTTTGATAAAAAACAAACGATTGCACAACGCGATATCAAACGTTCGGTTGACCGCGACATTAAAAATGCAGGTTTTTAATGAAAACAGCTATGATAACGATGAAGCACGCCCTTTTTTGAGGGCGTGTTTTTACGTATAAACACGATGCATTCGACGTCTGGTTTGGATTAGATGATATTCGTTTACGCACTCAAAATCAGCAAATACAGGGCTTTGCGGTGAGGCAAACGGTACGTTCCCTTTCCCATCCGCTATTATGGCGTATCCCTGCCCGCACAAAAGGATAGGGATACCATAACAATAGCCGTACGCACGCATCAGAACGGATTGCAAACTGTCCGTAATCCGTCCAAACGGACAAACGATATAATCGCAGCCGCACACCGCGAGCGAGCGAATCACCTCCGGATAATGCAAATCCTCCGCCACGGCAATACCGATTCTGCCGGCATGCGTTTCATAGATACGCAGTCCGCCGCCGCTATTAAACTCCCCGTCCATGACGTTGAGCATATCCGAAACGCCAAGAATTTTTCCATTCTCCGCAATCACGGCCGACTTTCTTTTCAGCCCCCTCGTATCCGTGACGCAACCGCTGATAACCACCCCCTTTTCTCGCTTGGATAAGAGGGCGGCATCCGAAAAATATGCCGTTTCTTCTTTCAGCTCTTTTTCATAACTCACCTCGCGAATCCCATTGAACCCAAACAAAAATACTTTTGCGGACTCACAAAAGCCCGTTTGGTTTTTAAAGTCCCGTAAACTGCCTTGACTAATCAAACAAACGCGCATACCCGACCTCCTTTTCACTCTCTTCATTATATCCGTTTGCGCAAAAAAAGGTGAAAGCCTTGCAAGTATCAAAACGGAAATATTTGGGAATACTGTATATAGGAGGCGAATTATGTTTTTTTTGGGATTTATCATAGGATTGGTTGTCGGCGGAAACTTAGGCGTAATTGTCATGGCGCTGTTTAAAATGCAAAAAAATTAAGTCGGCGGGAAAACTCCCACCGACTTTTATCATTTGTATACAATTTAACTGTTGGCATATTTATCCACGATTGCCTGCATTTCATCCAAACGCTTTACCATATCGCGAGCAAGTACCAAATGACACTTCGCGCGCGCCAAGTTTTGGTCGCGGTAATGGATTTTGAAATACACGTCGCCGTCTAAATAATCGCTCAAGAACCGAATACCGCATTCCACGGTCATTGCGATTGCCCCCAAAGCAAGCGTATCTTTTTCCTCTTGCGTAATGGCGTCCTTGATTTTTCCAACGAAGCCACGGGTAAACGCTTCATATTTTCCCATATCCAAAGCGACTTTTGCAAGGTTTCTTTCGTCCTCAGCCCCCGTCGAAGCCACCACGCGAAGTGCATCGCCAAAATCGCAAGCAACCAGTCCCGGCATAATGGTATCCAAATCAATAACCGAGAGATACTGCAAAGTATGCGCGTCAAATAAAACGTTGCTCAATTTCGTATCGTTATGCGTTACGCGTAAAGGCAATACGCCCTGCTTTTGCAAGCGGTACAAACGAGTAGCAATCTCTTCCAAATCCCGATACCCGGCAATCAAATCCTGCACGGAGCTTGCTCTACCCACCGTGTCGTTTTCTATGGCTTTATAAAAAGTTTCATAACGCATTACCGTATTATGGAAATGCGGAATGACAATATTCAAACTCTTGACAGGGTAGTCTTTTAAATACATTTGGAACTCGCCAAATGCTTTCCCTGCCCCTTCGACAACGTACAAATCATCTGTATTTTCAAAACAAACGGAATCGTCTATATACCGACAGCAACGCCAAAAACTGCCGTCGTCTAAATAGGTATAATACTTCCCGTCCTGCGTTTGAGAATAATGCAATACGTTGCGCTTTGCCGTTGTTTGACGTTCTTTAATCTTTGTGCGAATATATTCGGTAACAGAGGAAATATTTTCAATTACGCCGATCGGGTTGCGGAATACATACGTATTGACGCGCTGTAAAATATAATCTTTAATCTCCCCATTACGCAAAAAATATACCTTATACGTGGTATTGATATGACCGCTTGTCACAACCTCGTAAGAGCGGTATTCCCCCTCTATACAAAAAATATTACATACGTCTTTTATTAATTGTTCTTCTTTCATTACACGTTCCTTTTACATTTTTATGAAAAGCTTTTGTTCTCGGCTGCCGAATACTATTACAATATGCCGCCCCTTATCTTTCTGTTCTTCCCGCCTTATCAAGCGCTTTTCACGCAGCAAAAACCGACGCCATTTGTTATTATACCATACCCAATATAAATTGTCAACACCTTTTCATTTTTTTGTGGTTTCTTATCGGTTTTCTTCATAATACAACGATAGTTTAATCACTTTTGCAAATACTATTACCATGAAGTTTTACCGTTTTTCACAAATATGTCCTCTATTGCTTGCCCTCAGCAATCTTTTCACCTCTTGCGCAGTTTCGCGTCCACAAAACGATTCCTTGGTAGAGATGCAATCTTCCTTAGACCCAGCTTTAGAATCTCCGCTTGAAACGCCCCTGGATTCCCTTTTGGACGAATCCGATACCGAATCCGATGAGGCAAACTCCAATGAACAAACCGCCCCTGTGGACGATACAATTTGGGACCTTTCCGACGTGGATACAAGCAGCATTTCCCCACAGCACAAACTCATTTCCTTCACGTTCGACGACGCCCCGTCCAAAACCTTGGAAAATATTTTCGCCGTGTATGCAGGTTACAACGAAGAGCACTCCGATTGCCCGGCTTTTGCCACCGTTTTTTTTAACGGCGGACGATTTGACTCGCAAACACCACACCTGCTTGCCACCGCTTGCGCGATGCGTTTCGAACTCGGCAACCATACTTTTTCTCACTATGATTTAACCAAGCTCTCAAAAGCGGAGTTACAATGGGAAATAGAAATGACAGACCGTCTTTTGCAAAAAGCAGACGGAAAAACTCGTCACCTGCTTCGTGCGCCGTTTGGAAAAACGAACGATTTCGTCAAGGAAGCCTCGACCTCTCCCCTCATCGACTGGGCGATTGACACCCTTGATTGGACAGGGGTTTCTGCGGACGAAATTTACCGCACGGTTTATGACAACCGATTTTCCGGCGCAATCGTCTTGATGCACGACGGATATCCGCATACCGTAGACGCCCTAAAACGCCTATTGCCCGATTTATACGCCGACGGATACCAGGTCGTCAGTGTGTCCCAACTGGCAAAAATGCACGGTTGCACATTGATGAAAGGCAAAGTCTACATCCGCGCAAGAAAACAGCATTAAATATCCCCAAATACACAGCCTCAGGGTTCTCTGCATAAAAAAATGTCCAAAGCCTACGTTTGCTTTGGCATTTTTCTTATTCTTATTATTTAGAACTCTTCTACCGTAAACATACGGAAAAACCGTGCGCAATCCTCCACCCAACGAGCGGCTCTTTTTTGCACTTCGGTCAATTTTACGTTCACGTCCAAATGCGCCGTAGACAAACCGTGCGGCCCGTCCGGGTATACGTGAAGTTCATACGAAATCCCGTTTCTATCCAACGCCAACGCATACCGTATTGCATTATCCGCAGGCACAACCGCATCCGTTGCCGTCGTCCAAATAAATGCAGGCGGCGTTTGCTTACTAACAGCCTCATCGAGGTTCAGCTTTTTACGCAACGCCTGCGCTTCTTCCTCGGAATACCCCTTTAAAAGGTTCTCATACGAGCCGAAATGCCCGTGGGTGCTGGAAATTACAGGATAGGAAAGCCCCACCGCCGTCGGTTTGCAATCCAATGCAACGCCTGCTTTTTCTTCCACGTTTTGATGTTCTACGGCAAGGTTCGCAACCAAATGCCCACCTGCGGAAAAACCAACGAGGAATATTTCCTCCTTGTTGACCTTCCAAGCGTCTGCATTTTTCTTAATACAGTCTACCGCCGCCGCTTCTTCCAAAAGCTGTTCGGGATACCGAGCATGTTCATCACCACAAAGATAATTCAGAACAAAAACCTGATACCCCTGCGCCAAGAAAGCATGAGCAATCGGCATCTTTTCTCTGCCGCTGGCATAGGCATATCCACCGCCCGGCACAACGATAACCGCCGGTCGTTTCCAGTCCGGTTCAGCGCCCCAATCGTACGGATTATTCATCACCAAACCCTGCAATTCTCCACCGTGCAAAAACGGATACTCTTTCTTCAAATCAATCGTAAATACCTGCATATCCAAACCTCTTATCAGGAGAAAAATTCGTTATAAATCGCTTTTAAACAATTTGCATAATCTTGATTTTCCACGCCGACGATTATATTCAACTCACTCGAACCCTGGTCAATCATGTTGACGTTGATACCTGCCTCCGACAAAGCTTTAAACAACCGCGCCGACGTACCGACACTCTTTGCCATGCCGTGTCCCACCGTCGCAATCAGCGCGATATTTTCATGACAATATACCCGATCGGGTTTTACCTTGTCTTGGATTTCCGCAATAATCGATTCCAAAACCCCGTCTTTTAAGTACCCATTATCGATTACCAATGACATGGTATCGATACCCGAAGGCAAATGTTCAAAGGAAATTCCGCGATCCCCGATAACCGAAAGCACCTTCCCAACGTACCCAACTTCCGCGTTCATGAACGATTTTTCAATGGTAATGGAAGTAAAATCTTTCTTCCCCGCAACGCCCGTAACAACGTAGCTGTTCATACTCCGTTGGGAATTTTTGACAATGTACGTCCCGGAATCTTCCGGTCTAAACGTATTACAAATACGAATGGGAATCCCCACGCTACGCACCGGAAAAATCGATTCGCTGTGCAAAACGTTCGCTCCCATGTATGAAAGTTCTCGAAGTTCTTGATAGGTGAGTTCGGGAATCCATTTCGGAGAATTGACAATGCGCGGGTCGCAAGCGTAGAAACCGCTGACGTCCGTCCAGTTTTCATAGAGCGACGCCATCACCGACCGAGCCACAACCGCTCCGGAAATATCACCGCCGCCGCGCGAGAACGTCTTTACTTTTCCATCCGCGCCCAAGCCGTAAAACCCAGGAATTACGGCACGGGAATATTTCGAAAGCACTTTTTCCCCCAAGGCAAACGTCCTTTCTTGGTCCAAAACTCCATGTTCGTCAAAACGGATAAACTCCGTGGAATCCACCATGGGAACGTCCAATACCGCCGCCATGATTTTTGCGGCAAAATACTCACCGCGAGAAACGCAATAATCGCAACCTGCGCCGGCAAGAATTTCCTTTTCCACCTCATCGAAAGCCTCGCCAATGCCCAGTTCCTTGCCGATTTCCGCCTGAATATTCAAGAACCGCACGCGGATTTTTTGGAAAGTTTCTTGAAACGTTTCCAAATCCCCCGCATCGACCGCATCCGAACATTTATACAGCAAATCGGTCACCTTAATATCACCGCTAAAACGTTTTCCGGGCGCAGAAACAATGACGTAGCGGCGCTCTGCGTCCGCTTGCACTATCTTTGCGACCGACAAAATCGTTGTCCCACTCGCCATCGACGTTCCGCCGAATTTACATACTTTGATACCCATACAATCCTCTCGTGAGTAAACCTACTCACTTTTTCTATATTCTACTCTTTGGATTTTGGTGCTTAAATGTTCAGCACTAAAACCGCCAAAACTGCCAATCCGAGGCAAATAAATTTAATCCAAAATTTAGAAATAAAAACTTCTTTCAAAAATCTACCGAATTTCATACGTTACCTCCCCAAGCGTTTTTTATCCGTCAAAGGCATTTCTTGCCAGTAATAATCTTTCAACGCGTCCATCAACATATCCGTATCCGCATAGCGAGTAACGTTGCCCTGTTTGACAATGGAAATAATCCCCGTTTCTTCGGATACAACGATAGAAATGACGTTTGCCACTTCCGTAATCCCAATCCCTGCGCGGTGGCGTGTGCCGTAGTCCTTAGGATAACTCGTCTTCTGCGTCAAGGGCAAGAAACACCCTGCCGCCTGAATTTTATGCCCGTTAATCACCAACGCCCCGTCGTGCAAGGGTGCTTTGGGGAAGAAAATCCCCTCTATCATTTGCGTGGAAATTTCCGCGTCAATCGAAACACCGCTTTGTAAAACTTGCTTGGGCAAACTGCCTTTAGAGAGTACTATCAAAGCGCCGACGTTGTTTTTGGACATGTTTTGCACAGCCTTTACAATGTTGGTAATGCAACGTTCGGTTTCCGCGCGAGAGCGCAGTTCCGTATCACTTGTCGCCTTTTCCAACGGCGTCATTTTATTCGTATGCACGTCCCAGAAATATTTCTTAACTTCCACGTTAAACAAAATCAGCATCAACGCCGACACAAGCAAGAAATAGAACAGGAAAATATTCGGCGTCATCAGTTCCACGCTGTCGAAAACGCGCATCCCCATACCGAAGAGTAAAAAACACCAATAAATCAACATCAATTTCGTTGCGTCATTTTCACGCAAAACTTTTGACGTAAAGTACAAAATCGTATAAAAGATAATCACTTCAATCGCGTGCAATACACCAAAACCCGTAAAGAACGCAACGACGTTGTTCGCCAATTCCGTCCAATTCACCGCGTATGCAAGCATATTCATTGCCATAGTAAAAACCTCCCTTTCGCCCCTTTTCTCGTTTCTGCCGTCGCATTTTTGTGACGCTTTTGTTCCGCTTGTTCCGCGAATGCACACGCTTACGCGCGCGAGAAAGAAAAGACGATAATCCGTTAATATTATTATATAAAAAATCCCTATAAAAATAAAGTGTTTTTGCGATTTTTTCAGTCTTTTTCAAAAAAGAGCTTCATTGTCACCGTTTTCATCGCTCCATCGGGGCTCAACAGTCCACCTCGCATGCCGTTCAAAGCTCCGTACGTCGTTTCATAGAGCGAAAACAACTTTTCCTTGGTAAATTTCGCCGCTTGTTCTCTATTTTTTCGCGCCGCGTATTCTTTGATGCCCAGTGCCGCCGCGACTTCTTTATCGCTGCCTTGGCAAAGCGAGGTTTCGTACAAGCCCTTAAAATAACTGACCAAAGCCGAGAGCAAAGCGTTTTCGTTATATCCCTGCGTGGATAAATCTTTCGAAATCTTCATAAACGCGGAATAATTTTTTCGCGCAATCGCGTTGGCAAGCTCGTAAATTTTATAATCGGAATCGGGATACACCAACATATCCACCAGTTCGTCCGTCAAACGGTTTTCGCCTTTCACCTCGCAATAGGTCAGAAGTTTCTCCGTTTCCTTGGCGATTCTCGACATATCGAAAATGCAATAGGACGCCAGTTTTCCGCAGGTGATACCGTCCGCATATACCCCCGCTTTTTTGCAGGTGAGGTATATCCACTTCTTAATCGTTTCCTCATCCGAACGGCTGCAATCCACGTACGTCACGTTCGGTTTCTTCGCCAACACCGCTTGTCCCGTCGTCGTCTTGGGCTTTGCCGAATTGACAATCATCAACAACCCGTCCTTAGGCGGATTTTCAAACAAGTCCTTTAAATAGAAATCCCAATCCTTTTCACTGGGATAAAATTCCGTTATCCGCACCACGCGCCGTTCGCTAATAAACGGAAAACAGTTCAAAGCGTCCGAAACGCTTTTCAACTTATCCCCTTTTAACGCGCTTCCGTCAAAGGACACGTAGTCCATCGTCGGCTCTTGCAAAAATCGAGCCTTTAAGAGAGCTTCGCCCTTGTCGCGAAAATATCCCTCTTCCCCCTCAAAAAGATAAATGGGCATCGCGCCGTTTTCGTCCGTGAATTTCTTAAAATCAACGTATTTCACCGCCTTCCCTCCCCATTTTCTTTCTTATATTTTCATTATAACACTTTTTCAGAAAAAAAGCAAGGGAATATAGTAAACTCGTCCCTACAAATTCCCCACAAGAAACAACAGCAAAAATACGGCAAAACAACCGCCTGCGCAGCTCCATGCCCATTTCTTTGTCAAATTCCATTTATCCGTTGTAAAAAGGCATCCGCCGTAATAGGCAAGCTGCGCCTGCGGCGACATTTGCCAACCCACCAACGCAAAGGTGGAAAAGTCCACCGTTTCAAAGAGCAAGAGTATCAGCGACCAAGCCACGTTCGGCAGATACAGCACGTACACGCTCCACCCGATAGGCAACACGCAAGCCACCGCCACAAGCAACAGCAAAACGGCAAATACCGCGCTGACCAACGGCACGAACACCACGTTCAACAAAAGCGACCAGCCCGATATATACCCAAACGCGTTCAATAAAATGGGCAAGGTAGCAATCTGCGCGGCAAGGCTGGTGGTAACAACGTTCGCGCAAAAGCGCGCAAAGCGTTCTCCTACGCTAAGAGGCAACGTATCCCCGTCGGCGACCATTTTTTCCTGCGCCGGCGTCAGTTTTCTCGGGAAACGTTTTCTGTACGCTTTTCCTATTTCAACGCATACCTGCCCCAGCCGTCTTTGCAAAAGCGCTATCCCTAAACACGCCAAAAAGGATAGCTGAAATCCCACTTCAAACAAAGCCACGGGCGATAATAACAGCACGACGATTGCCGCAAAGCCCAAAATCTCCAAAAAATCCAACGAGGACGCAAACAGCTTCACGGCATACGCCACCAAGCAAAGCACCGTTGCACGGATAATGGACGCGGAAAATCCGCATACTCCGCCGTAAAATAACAACAACGCCGCAAGCAACCCAAACTTGCAAATTTTCGGTAGCCGTATCAAAACGGTCTTTTGCAACAAGAGCAGACAAAACGCATACAGCGCGCCAACGTGCAACCCGGAAACCGCAAAAATATGCGCTATACCGCCACGGCGCATATTGTCCAACAGTCCGTCGTCCATACCCGAAGTATCCCCCGTCAGCACAGCCATCATCACCGCTGCGCTATCCTCGTCCATGCCAGCGTGAACGACTTGGTGGATACGCTCGCGCACGGTAAGACAGAGGTCAAAATCCTTACCTGTGAGCGTATATTCTTCCGCCGATAAGGAAAAGCGGATATCATCGCCGATTTTGTTTGCACGCAACCCGTAATCGCTAAACAAGTTCGTATCGACGCGCAAATCCCCAAAGAGCAAAATTTCGTCGCCTAACTTCGCATTTTCATAAAACGAGGCAGGCAGGTACGCGTTGAGTTTCCCGTCCACCTCTTCACCGTCCACGAAAACATTATCCAAAAGCAACCGCGTCGCATACTCGTTGCCGTTCTTTTCCACCACCCTGCCCACGACGTAGCTTTTACCGCTTTCGACCTGCGGTTTTGAAAAAGCCTGCACTTGCGAAGAAAATGCGCCGTAACCGATGAAGAAAAACAGCAAAAGCACAGCCCAAGCGACCGCCGTTTTGATAAAATCGCGCTTGACGTGGCAAAAGAAAAACGGCGTCCCTACCATGGGTATCAGCAAAAACAGCCACCCCATAGAAACGCCGTGAAATCTTCGAAAATAATAAAAAACAATCCCGAAAATCAACGCAATCGCCGTGAATAAAATAGGACGGAAATTAAACAATTTATCTTTTCCACCCTTTTTCCCCGTCTTCATTTGCGCAACTTCCTCACTCCCGTAAATTTAATCTTCCAACCCTACCAAATAATCTACGGTCACGCCAAAATACTGCGCAAGCAAAATCAGGTTGGACATCTTTGGCTCGCGTAAGCCATTCTCCCACAGACTTATAATTCCATGGCTCAACCCCAACTCTTTCGCCAAAGCCTCTTGCCCTAAATTCTTCTCTGTTCTCAGTTCTTTTAATCTTTCAGCAAATATTTCTTTCATAGAAATATTATGTCACAGTTGTAACAATATTAGTATTCTTGTTACTTTTGTAGTGACACGATAGAACTGTTTATAAAAGAAAAACCCGATTTCATATCGGGTTTGGGGTTATTTTTATACTTATTCTAAATATTGAGAAACGGTATAGGAAAGCTTGTCGAGGATTTCTTCCACGTCACCAAAGAGCATACAACCCGACGCACGGACGTGACCGCCACCGCCGTAAACGCCTGCTATTTTATTGACGTCTGCGTATTCTTTCGAACGGAGTGAAACTTTATACTGCCCTTTCTTGACCTCCAACAGCGACGCCGCGACTTCCACGCCGTCCACGTTCAAAGGAAAATCCACAAAGCCCTCCGTCATGCCTTGGTCTGCGCCGCATTCTTCCATCGCTTGCTTGCCGATGACAATTACCGCAAATCTGTCGCCGTGATAATAACGAATTTTGCACATCACGCGCGCAAACAATGCCGCCCTTGCCTTGGATTGTTTTTTGAATAAATTGTATTGATAATAACGGATATCTACCCCGGCTTTCACCAGTTTTGCCGCCAGCAAAAAGCATTCTTCCGTCACGTCGTCATGGGAAAAATTGCCCGAATCGGTCAACAGTCCAATCAAGAGATATTCGGCTGTTTTTTTATCAAACGGAGCACCCAGGTACGCGATGAGTTCCGCAATATGCATACAATTTGCCGCGCAAGATTTCACGAAATTGTACTTTGCAAAACGGGTATTTGAAACGTGGTGGTCGATATTGATTGTATCGATTTTATTGCGTTTCGCCAAGAAAAATTCCTCGCTGAGCGCCCCCAAACGCTGCTCGTCGCTGCAATCCACCGTCACCAGTAAATCATAGCCCATTTGCGGTTTCTTTTTCACCGTGTTGATGCCGTTTATAAACGTCAAATTCGACGGAACGTCCGATTCCACGCAAACGTCCGTTTCCACGCCGATGGAGCGCAGAGCGCAAGACAGCGCCAACGCACTGCCGTACGCGTCACCGTCCGGGCGCATGTGTGTAAAGATTGCCACTCGTTTTGCTTTTTTCATTCTTTCGGCAATCTGTTCCAAAGTATAATCCATTTCTTCCTCATTTTAGAGAAAAACGCGTAATAATACGCGTTTTTCCAATCAATTTTCTTCGTTTTCGCTGGGTTCTTCGGGCGTGGAATAGCTGATTTTTTTAAACAGCTCGTCCATTTTCGCGCCGTACACCATACTACCGTCCATACGGAACGTCAAGGCGGGCACGGTACGCATACGCATCACTTGCGCCAGCTCATGACGGATAAAACCTGCATTCTCTTGCAAGACTTCAAAGGAACGCTTGGTTTCCGCTTCGCCTTGGCCGTAGATACTAACGTAGATAATCGCCGTTTTCAAATCGGGCGCAACGTCCGCTTCCGTAACGGATACCAAACCCTTTAATTCGGGGGTTCTGTCCTTCATGCGGCGAATGATTGCGCTGATTTCCTTTTGATATTCCCCGTTCAAGCGGGAAGTTCTCGATACTTTCATTACGCTTTAATCTCCTCTGTAACGTAGCATTCGATAATATCCCCGACGCGGATTTCGTTAAAGCCGTCGATTGCGCAACCGCATTCATAGCCGTAGTTGACTTCTTTCACGTCGTCCTTGAAACGTTTCAACTGTTTTACGCCGCCTTCGCAAATCATGATATCTTCACGATAGATACGCAATTTACCGCCACGGACAATCTTACCGTCGATAACGTAGCAACCTGCAATCGTGCCGACGCCCGTGATATTGAACGTCTGACGAACTTCGCATTTACCCGTGAGGATTTCACGAAGTTTGGGCGCAAGCATACCCTTAAGCGCCAATTCCATATCGTCAAGAAGTTCGTAAATGATACGGTAACTTCTTACGTCCACTTTCGAGCTTTCCGCCAACTTCTTCGCCTTGGTATCGGGACGAACGTTGAACCCGATGATAATCGCGTTCGCGCTGTCCGCCAACATCACGTCGCCTTCGTTGATAGCGCCTGCTGCCGAATGGATAACTTTGACGCGGACTTCTTCGTTGGAAAGCTTTTCCAAAGACTGTTTAACCGCTTCTACACTACCCTGCACGTCGCCTTTGACAATGAGGTTGAGGTTCTTCATCTTGCCTTCCTCTACCTGCGCAAAGATATCGTCGAGGGATACGCGGCTCTGTTCTTTTATCATGCTTTCGCGTTCGCGGTTCTTTCTTTCTTCCTGAACCTGCTTCATAAGCGCCTGGTCAACCGCCATAATGCTGTCGCCGGCGTTGGGAACGTCTTCCAAACCGAGAATGGATACTGCCATGGACGGGCCTGCGCTCTTGACAGGTCTGCCCTTGTCGTCGAACATAGCACGCACACGGCCCATCGTCGTACCCGACAAGATGTTGTCGCCGGTCTTTAACGTACCCGTCTGAACGATGATGCTTGCAACCGGGCCCTTGCCCTTATCAAGCTTCGCTTCAATAATCGTACCCTTTGCCTGACGGTCGGGGTTGGCTTTGAGTTCTTGCATTTCTGCTACCAGGTTGACAGCGTCAAGCAATTCATCGATACCCATGCCCGTCTTTGCGGAAACGGGAACAATCATCGTGTCGCCGCCCCATTCTTCGGGGACAAGTTCGTGTTCGATAAGTTCTTGTTTTACGCGGTCGGGGTTGACTTCGTGTTTATCCATTTTATTCATCGCAACGATGATGGGCACGTTTGCCGCTTTTGCGTGGTTGATAGCTTCTACTGTCTGGGGCATGATGCCATCGTCTGCCGCTACCACAAGGATAACGACGTCGGTAACCTGCGCACCGCGCGCACGCATCGCCGTGAACGCCGCGTGACCGGGCGTATCGATGAACGTGATTTGTTTGCCTTTTGCCGTAACCGTATAAGCACCGATGCTCTGCGTGATGCCGCCCGCTTCGCCCGTGGTAACGGACGTGGAACGAATCTTATCCAAAAGCGAGGTCTTACCGTGGTCAACGTGACCCATAACCGTAACAACGGGCGCGCGTTCAACAAGCTTGCTGGTATCTTCTTCCGCCGTCGTCGCCATCAACACGTCTTCCGCCGTCTTTTCGGGCTTGTATTCAAGGTCGATACCCATATCCGCCGCCATCAACGCTGCGTTATCGTAGTCGATGGAGTCGTTAATGCCTTTCATGATACCTTCTTTAAAGAGGCGTTTGGTAATTTCCACCGCGGAAACACCAAGCTTTTCGGAAAGGACTTTCAAAGGGATTTCCTGCGTCGTAACAACTGCGTGTTCGATTTTAATCGTAGGAATCTCCTGACGTTTTTGTTTCTTGGGTGAACGGACTTTTCTGTAACCGCTCTTATCCTCGTCGAAATCCTCCACCGTCATGCCTTGCTGTCTCATCAAATCGCGCTTGGACATGGGCTTCTTTTCCGAATACGTCTTTTCAAACGTCTTTTTCTTCGCCGAAGCATTCGAATAGGATTTTTCTCTTCCACTAACTACGGGCGCAGCGACGGGCGTGCTCGAAGGGGTAGGACGAGAAGGTCTTGCTCCGGTAGCGCCGGTCTTGGGTGCGAAAGGTCTGTCCCCCGTAGGACGCGCCGGTCTATCCCCCGTAGGACGGGGACGGAACGTCGAACCGGATGCGGAAGGCGTCGTATTGTCCACGCCGGGCTTTGCTACGTAAACGCCTTGTTCCTGACCGTTGCGGAAATATCTGGGCGCACGAGGCGCACTGCTTGCGGAACGATTTTCCGTCTTAGGCACGAAAGTCCGCGCTTCGCTCTTCGCCGTGTCTTCCACAGTTTTTTTCGCCGGTTCTTCCGCTGCCGTTTTTTCCTCTGTCTTTTCTTCCGCTTTTTCTTCTACGACTTCGGGTTTCGGTTCTTCCTTAGCAGGTTCTTCGACAACCTCGGCAGGCTGTTCTTCGACAACCTTCTTCTTTGTCGTCTTCTTTTTCGGTTTTTCCGTTTCTTCGGGAGCTACTGCCGCCTTTTCAGCTTCTTTTGCCGCCGCTTTTGCCGCTTCTTCCGCTGCCACGCGAGCTTCTTCTTCCGCTCTTGCCGCTGCCTCAGCCGCTTCGCGCTCCGCTTTTTCGATTTCTAACGCGGAAAGCTTTTTCAAAATCTCCGAAAGACTTTTTTCCGTGGAAGAAAGACGCTTTTGCAATCCGCCGAGCTGCGAATCGTCCAAAAGTGTTAAGATTTTTTCCACGTTCTCATATTTTTTTGCCATAGGTTCAGTTGTTTCCTCCCGAATATAATTTAAATTGCGATGTGCCGCCGACGACGGAAAGTATCGCCGAGGCAAGGTGTTCGTCTGTGATCGCCGCTACCTTAACGGCAGGACGGTGTAACGTTTCGCCCAAAACGCCTGCTTCCGTCATAATCAACGGACAGTTTAAGCGTTCCTTTGCCAACAAGGTGGGCTTTAAAGAGTTCTTTCCAACGCCGCCGTCTATCAGCAACAAATGGACTCCTTTTTTCTGCTTTTCAAGCCGATCCACGCCGAAAATAATCTTCCCTGCGCGGATACAAAACCCTAAATAGGTTGCAATCTTATTGTTTTCCAACGGTTTCCTCCCCGACGTCTTGATAGACGTCCGCCGAAACGTTCGTGGAAAATGCTTTATGCAATAATTTTTTGGAATGTAACTTTTTCAAACATTCTTCCCCGTTGCATATATATGCGCCGCGCCCGGGAGCTTTGCCGGTAACGTCCAAACAAATTTCCCCGTCAGCGCTCTTCACGACGCGCGTCATCTCCGCTTTGGGTTTCATCTCGCGGCAGGCAATACACATGCGCATGGGCACTTTTTTATTCTTGGGCATAACGCCTCCAAAATCCGTCGTATACGGCTTTTCGCCTATTGATTAGTCCTGGATATCTTCCTCTTCTTCGCTTTCAATCTGCGCAAGAACTTCCGCAGCTTCGGGCGAGGACGCGCTCTTCACGTCGATTTTCCAACCCGTCAAACGAGCCGCCAAACGAGCGTTCTGACCGTCTCTGCCGATAGCAAGCGAAAGCTTTTCATCGGGAACGATTGCCATAGCGCTGCGTTCGCCGCGTGCCGTTACGGACAATACCGTTGCAGGGGACAAAGCTTTGTAAATGAACGCCAAGGGGTCTTCGTTCCAAAGAATGATGTCGATTTTTTCGCCGCCGAGTTCTTCTACGACTGCATTGACTCTTGCGCCTCTGTTACCAACGCAAGCACCAACCGCATCCACGCGTGCGTCGTTAGAAAGAATCGCCATCTTGGTACGCTGACCGGGTTCACGCGCGATTTCCTTGATTTCCACGATACCCTGCGCAATTTCGGGAACTTGTTCTTCAAAGAGTTTCTTTACCAAGCCCTGCGCGGTACGGGATACCACGATTTGCGAATTTTTACCGTTGTTCTTAACGCGTTTTACAAACACTTTCAGCTTGTCGCCGACTGCATATTTTTCGGTAGGAACTCTGTCCTGAGGGGGCATAACGCCCTCGATTTTCTTGTCGCCGAGTTCCACGTAAATGTTGCGTTCGTCGATCTTACGGATGATACCGTCCATAAGCTCGCCTTCTTTATCCGAGAATTCAGACAAGGTGTTATCGCGTTCCGCCTCGTGCAATTTTTGCAAAATTACCTGCTTTGCGGTCTGCGCTGCGATACGGCTGAAATCCTTGGGAATAAACGTTTTCACGATCACGTCGCCCACCTGATAGTTGGGGTTGAGTTCCTGTGCGTCTTCCAAGGAAATTTCCTTATCCTTATCTTCCACTTCTTCCACAACGTAACGGGTAGCCTTGTATTCGATCGTACCCTTTTCAGGATCGAGCGTAACAGCCACCTCTGCACCGCCCTCGTACTGCTTTTTATAAGCAGACGCAAGTGCGTTTTCAAACGTCTGAATAAACGATTCTTGGCTGATCCCCTTTTCCTTTACCAAGTCCGCAAGCGCTTCAAAAAACTCTTTGTTTTCCATTGTTATAATCTCCTGTCGAATTCGTATATGTTTTCGTTTTTATTTTTTCTTAAACAAGCCTTAATAATATCTTAGAACAAACCGTCAAAATCAATCGCGCGGCAAATTTTCGCAATCTTTGCTTTTTCCAGTTTCATTTCCTCGCCGTTATCCTCTAAATACACGCAATTTTCATCGTGGCCTTTGAGGATAAGCTCAAACGTCTTTTTGCCCTTGATCGGTGCAAACAGTTTCACTTCCACCTTTTGCCCGATGCATTTTTGATAATCGCGGTCGGTTTTTAAAGGTCGGTCCAAGCCGGGACTGGAAACGTTGAGCGTGTACGGCGCGCCGAACGTGGGATCGACTTCGTCCAAGATAGGATCGATCGCACGGTGGAACTTTTCACAAGTGTCCAAATCCACGCCCCCTTCCACGTCAATGTACACGGTCAAAGCCGGTTCTCTGCCCTGTTTAAACTCCACTTCGACAATCTCGATTTCCATCTCGTCCGCCGTGGGTTGCAAAGCGTTTTGAATTTCTTCAATCGGTTTAATCTTCATGATTTTTCCCTTACATAGCATTATTGAGAGTGGTGCAAGACCACTCTCAATAACACAAACATTATTAAGTATTTACATTATAGCATTATTATCCGCATTTTGCAAGTATTTTACGCCACTTTTTCCAAAGTTTTTCCATTCGCCTATCCGTGAAAACGCCGTTTTTTCAACACTTTCAACGGTTTTTTGCAAAAAAATCGGTTTCCCTTTGCTTTTCGAGTCCGTTTCAAACAAAAATTAGTCCAAACCGCCCTTTGCTTTTACCAGTTCGATAAACACCTTCGCCGTTACGCACGCGTCGTCGAACGCGCGGTGGTGATTGAAAGTAAACCCATAATAATCCGCCACGCTGTTCAGCTTATAATTCGGCAATTTACCGCGCAAAACCTGCTGGGCAAGCGTCAACGTATCGTACTGTTTTCTATCGAACATATACCCGTGCTGTTCGCCGTAATAGGACACGAAACGGTAGTCAAAGTTGATATTATGTCCCACGAGAATCGCCCCGTCGGTGAATTTGAAAAAGTCCGCCAAAACCTTCTCGACGGCAGGCGCGCCCACCAAATCCGCGTCCTTAATCCCCGTCAGCTCGATAATTTCTTTGGACAATTTTTCCGAGCACTCGATAAACGACGAAAATTTTTCCACAATTTCGCCACCGATAAGCTTCACCGCGCCAAGTTCGATAATTTTATCCATTTTACCCATTGCTGGATTGTTATTCAAACCCGTCGTTTCAATATCGAAAGCAACGAATACGTTATTTTTTAAATCGTCCGGCTTAAAGGTGTTATCAAACAGCCCAGCCTGCGTGTAATCGGAATAGGGCTCAGGAAAAACGGTATGATAGAACTTCGGCACAGGTTTCCCCTTTCGAGCCACAGGTTCAAAGCCCTCGGGCGGTTGCCCATAGTTAATTTTTGAAGCTTTAAAAGACTTGCTGCCGTTGTATTCCTCATTCGTACCCGTAAGCACAATCTTATCCCCTTGTTTGATTTCGCGCACCTTTTCCAACGTCGCTTTTTTAGGGAAATACGTCGTTCGAACATTCCCCGTCCCATCTGTCAAAGCAAGGGAAAACCGAGTCTTTTCCACGTCTTCGCCTGTCTTTTCGTTATGGCGAACGTACTTGATTTCCTCGATATACGTAACCGTACCGCACACGGAAAAAGCATCGTCCTCATTCTGACAATCCGCCATATACACCGCCGTCGTCAACGGAGTATCCACTCCGTCAATCTTCACGTAATCGCAAATCGGGAAACGCCGAATTTCCACCGTCCCAACCTCCTCTCTATCCTCGGGAATTTCTTCTAAAATAGACGGGTCGGGCGCAGCTTTTTCCACCACGCGCACGTTCCCGTAAAACGTTCCACAGTAACCGCTCATCAGATATTTGCTGACCTCATCCAAAATCTTCCCTGACGAGAACAAAGACTGTTCCCCCGAAGCAATGTCCACGTAAAAATGAGCGCCGCTGGCAAGCATCTCCACTTCGATACTCTCCGCGTCCAAAAACGCCGACGCCGCAGGAAAATTCTTCTGCACGTATAAATATATTTGCTTTTTTATAATATCCGCGTCGGGGACTCTTTTCACGATTTTGATGTCGGCAGAAAACTCATCGGGCAAATATTTTTGACAAATATCCCGCGCTTCTCCTTCTTCTTTCGTCGTGTACGTCTTATCGGTCACCAAAGAAAACTCCGCCGTCTTCTCTTTTTTGGAAATGACAATCCCCGTAAGAATCGCATTCCGAAGTCCCGACAATTCCCTAATCTCCGCTAAAAAATCCGCTAATTTATTCGCCATCTAACAACAACCTGATTTCCTTAAAAAATTCTTCTTCCGCATCCTTTGCGGATACTTTTTTAAACGGCTCTCCCTTTTTAAAAATCAGGCACGAACCGTTGCCGCCTGCAATCCCTATATCGGCGTCCTTTGCCTCGCCCGGGCCGTTCACGATGCAGCCCATGACCGCCGCGCGGATCGGCACGCGGATGTGCTTTGTCGCCTCGCGCACCCTCTTTGCAATGCCCTCCACGTCGATCGTGGTCCTTCCGCACGTGGGGCAGGATGTGATCTCAACAAAATCCTTCCTCATGCCCACCGCGCGCAAGATCTCCATCGCGGTCTCCACCTCAGGCTCAGGGTCGCCAGAGAGGGACACGCGGATCGTGTCGCCGATTCCCGCCAGCAAGAGCGAGCCGATG
>JAZQGK010000050.1:0-6637 GCA_045539975.1 Candidatus Scatosoma sp.
ACAAATCTTACATATCCCAAAGTTACACCTGTCCTTTTTGAGCAAGCCTATAGATACCTAAAGAATAATTGTGATACATAAATTCCAATTTGACGGAGTATATAATGGGAAAGAAATTATCGGAAATGAGTTTGGAAGAACTGTGGCAGTTGTTTCCTATCATTTTAAGGAAACATCAAGAAGACTGGAAACAATGGTATATGCCGGAACAAACACTTTTGAAAAACATTCTTCCGATGGTCGAAAAAATATGTCATATAGGAAGTACGGCAATCCCTGCTATATGGGCAAAACTGATTATTGATATTCTTGTAGAAGTTCCAAAGGAAAGCAACCTGCTTGATTATAAAGCTTTGCTTGAAAACAACGGATATATTTGTATGTCGCAAAGCGAAGATAGGATTTCTTTTAATAAAGGATATACCGAAAACGGATTTGCCGAGAAAGTATTTCATCTGCATTTGAGATATGCAGGAGATAACGATGAATTGTATTTTAGAGATTATCTTATCGAGTTTCCCGATATCGCAAAAGAGTATGAAAAATTAAAGTTCTCTTTATGGAAAGAACACGAGCATAATCGAAATGCTTATACAAACGCAAAGACCGAGTTCGTAAAGAAATATACGGAAAAAGCGAAGTTGATTTATGGGAATAGATACTGACATATTCCAATTTGTAGAGGAAAGGAAATGACGAAAGAAGAATTTCTTGAATATTGTTTGAATACGTACGGCACAACGCCCGACTGTCCGTTTAGCGATGATTTTGAAACGGCTGTGCTTCGGCATAAGGACAATCGCAAGTGGTATACTTTGTTGATGAAATTATCGCGGAGAAAGTTTGGCTTTGACAGTGATGAAGTGATAGACGTGGTCAATTTGAAAGTGCCGATGGAATTGTCCTGTTCCTTTGGCGTAGAGGATGGAGTGTATCCCGCATATCATATGAACAAACTGCATTGGGTTTCGGTTTTATTGCCTGATGCGCCCGAAGACGTTGTGCGGTTCCTTGTAAGCGTTAGTTTTGAACTTACAGAGCAAAAGAAAATGAGTGTACAAAATAAATGACATGAAAGAGGGGTGACGAAATCAATCGTCACCCCTCAAATTTTGCTACGCAGTAAACAAAGAAAAGGGATTTTGAGAACCAAGCCGTTAGTCTGCTTTTATATTCACACAAAAATGCTTCGCTGAGCAAGCGAAGCATTTTTAAGCTTTATCAATCGGCGAAATTTTCTTTTATGATTCGTTCAAATTCATCGGCAGGGAAATAGTATTCCTTTTTGCCATTGACCGTTCGACCAAATATATGTTTGCGATTCGCGTCACGGTTCATTTCTTTTGTCTGTAAGATTCCATCTTTAATATAGTTATAAAAACGATCGCCGTCCAAAGCCCAATCACGCTGTGTCATATTTAATCTTGCAATTACGCTTTTATCAGTGAGTTTATCGAAGATAACCATAGGAGCGCTATGAAAATAACGCTCTACAGCTCGTTGCATTATCTTATCGCTGTCGTAAATATCAAATATATACTGCGCTACGGCGTTTGCTGCATATACGATATTATCCATTTTGACATCAATAAGGAAAATCGTTAATTTGCTTGCAAAATGAACGACTTGTAAACATTTTCGTCTATCGAAATAAAACAACTTACAACCCCATTCATATAGATGATTTCCACGTTCCTTTTCGGCTATCATTCTAACAATATCACCCATTTCCGATTGAAAATTCTCAGGGGTATTTAATTTGTATCGTTCTAATGTTTGTTTTGTCGCATAGTAAATCATATTTATTTTAATCAATCCTTGACTTCTATAAGGTCTATTTTTGTAAAAATGGCGCACCCATGTGCGTGTTGATTAAATTAAGTTGCTTGGGATGAAACAATTATCTTCATCAATCGGCATAGGTTCTTCGCACATACACACGATACCGCCGTTTCCACGCGTAAGAGATGCCTTATCAATCAAAGTGTACTTTTTTACTTCGCGTTTATCGGGATTGGAAGATTTTTTGATTTCTAACGGGTGAATTGTGTTGTTCTCTTCTATGAATAAATCTATTTCTTTGGCGTTGCTATCGCGATAATAGGTTACGTTTACCTTGGATTTCGCATACGCATAATTTTTAACGAGTTCCATCACGACGTAATTCTCGTAATAATGTCCGCTTGCAGCGCCGTTCATCAATGTACTCGGCGTAAGCCACATAGAAAGATATGCGCAAAGCCCCGTATCGCAAAAATACAGTTTCGGTTTTTTCGATAACCGCTTTAATTCATTATTGGAATACGGCTCTAAAAGATATACGATATGCAAGCCTTGCAGAATTTTCAACCATTCTTTCGCCGTCGGAGCGCTGATATCTGCTGACTCTGCAAGCGTTTCGTAGTTTACTTGTTCCGATACTAAAGCGGCGCAGCCTGCTAAAAATTTACGGAACTTTACACTGTCCGTAATCCCGCCAACCTCGGTAACGTCGCGCATTAAATACGTATCAATATATGAATTATAATATTCGTTGCGCAGTTCTTCGTCCGCGCCAAGCACTTGTGGCATACCGCCTTCCCAAATATGTTGAAATACTTTTATTACGTCGTTCTTTTCAACTTTCTTTTGGCGCGATTGCAAAGTTTCCAAAGAAAAATCCAAGTCTTGCTCAAAAACAAGCCCGTTTTTCTCTCTTTGCGACAAGCTATAAAGCTCTAATATCCCGATTCTGCCTGCAAGCGTTTCTCTTACGTGTTTCAGCATATTGTATTGCTGTGAACCCGTAAGCCAAATTAATCCCTTTTCGTCACTTTCATCGCAGATGATTTTAATTTGCTCGAATAGCGCAGGTGCTTTTTGTATCTCGTCAATCAAAATCGGCGGTTTGTATGTTTGGAAGAAAAGCACAGGATCCGTTTGCGCAAGTTCTCGTGCCATTGCATTGTCTAAAGACACATAGGTACGATTACTGCCTTGCGCCAAATGCTTTAGCATAGTCGTTTTACCAACCTGCCTTGCACCCGTTACCAAAATCGCCTTAAAGAAAGTATTCATTTTTAAAAATTTACGCTCAAGTTCTCGTGTGATATACGCCATATACAACTCCTTACTTTTTAGGATAATCCAAAGTCTATTTTATTTTATCTTAATTTTAGCGAATTGTCAAGTCTTATTTTAATATTTTTTCATATAAAAAGGTCTATTTTTGTCGCTTTCCCAAAAATTAGGATAGTTCTCGCTGTTCAAGTGTTGTAATTATGATAGGGGAATTGTAAGAACAAAAACCATGCTTGCAGATTTTATGAAGCGACGGAATTGGTAATATAACACTTTAGAGATCGCTCAAATACTTTTGCTCACTACGCAAAATTTGATACGCAGTAAACAAAGAAAAAGAATTTGTGGAAGAAGTTAATGAAATTGTAATTTGCTATTGAAAAAGAGGGAAAAGTGTGTTATAATAAAATGGAAAATAAAACATAAAGCTATATAGGTAGGAAATATGAAAGAAAATGATTGGACAAAAAGTCTTTGTGATATTATTGAAGCACATGGTATAGGCGAGAATATACATATTGATGTATTAAAAAAGATTCCATATGCTTTTGAGGTTTCCGCATTTGACGAGGATTGGAATGTGGACGAAGAAAGTTTATGCGAGACTTCGTTTGAAACGGATTTGGTAGTGTATGAAAAAAATAATGCAAAAATTATTCCTCGTGTTATAATAGAATCCAAAGTTGGTACAGTAACTACGCACGATGCTATTACATATAGCCATAAAGCTATGTATCATAAAAATGTGATACCTTTTGTTCGCTATGGCATTATGCTTGGTGCAAGAGAAAAATATCCATTACCTGGAAGGCTTTTCCGACACGGTACAAACTTCGACTTTCTTTTTAGTTTTGTCGATTATGAGCCAACGGAAAAAGAATTATATATGTTTATTGAAATGCTAAAAAAAGAAATTGTCTATTCGCATAAGATAGAAGAGATACTATTTAACAGTAGATCACGTAGTAGAAAACGTTATTATATGTTGCAAAAAGAATTTCACCTTGAAGAATTTGAGGACTAATTGGTGAATTAAAACAAGAAAAAACCCGTGAAAATCGCTTGATTTTCACGGGTTTTTGGTCGAGGCGACGGGGATCGAACCCACGACCTCAGCGTCCCGAACGCTGCGCGCTACCAGCTGCGCTACGCCTCGATTTTTTAAGTTTTTATCTATTTTCGTAAGTGGTCAAACATGTGGTCAAGCCACTTATTTCGAACATTTTTAAGAAAAGTGTACCGCCCGAATTGTCAGTGTTGTCAAGGGGTTCAGAGGTTCGAAAAAGTCTGCCAAGGAAAGCCCTTGTGGGTGTCCCGAACATTACAGACTACCAAATTCACGCTGCCTTGTCGTTGTATCGCTGCAACATAGGTCATTATATCAAATTATTTTTTATTAGTCAAATCATTTTCATGCAAAAAAATTAAATTCCAAAGACTTTTTTCTGTTCCGAATTTCCGCGTTCCAAACATATATTGAATAATAGGAGAAAATTATTTACATATCGAAGAAATCGGAGGCGGAAATGAGTTACTTTTGGATGACAGTAATAGGGATTGGATTTATTTTTTTGTCCTCAACACTCGGAGCTGCGCTTGTATATTGTTTCAAAAAAGAATTTTCTCCTAAAGCAAATGCCGCATTCTTAGGTCTTGCGTCGGGAATTATGCTTGCGGCAAGTGTCTGGTCTTTGATTCTCCCGGCTTTTGATCAAGCTGAAACCCGGTGGGGCAGATATGCCGTTATTCCCATTTCCCTCGGGTTGTTGTTCGGTGGGGCGTTTTTATGGGCGTTTGATAGAATGTGCTCTTTCAAAAACACCGAAATTGGCAAAAAATCCGTTCGGTTATTCCTGGCGGTTACCCTGCATAATATCCCTGAAAGTCTCGCGGTAGGGTTCGCATTTGGAAGCGCTTGGGCAATCGGTACAGAGGCGTCGTTTTTATCCGCTCTTGGCGTAGCAATCGGGATAGGAATTCAAAATTTTCCCGAAGGCGCGGCAGTTGCTTTGCCAATGCGTGCAGAGTTAAAAAGCAAACACAAAGCTTTTCTGTACGGTTTCGCCAGTGGCGCAATAGAACCGATTTTTGCCGTTATAGGCTGTGCCTTTGCGGCATATTTGCATGGCTTACAGCCTTGGCTTTTGTCCTTTGCCGCAGGTGCAATGCTGTTCGTTGTCGTGCAGGACCTTCTCCCCGATACCAATACACAAGAGGGAGGGGCAACCATAGGCGCGTGGAGCGCAAGCCTCGGTTTTGTGTTGATGATGATACTTGACGTTGTGCTGGCGTGATTTGCCTCTTGACAAAACAAAAAAATGTAGTATAATAAAGACATGGGAAGAGTTTTTAGTCAACTGCATAAATACCGTGAGAATAACCGTATCGAAGCCAAAAAAGCGACGGGCGGTTTGCCGCGCAGTATTTGGGAGACGTATTCGGCATTTGCAAATACGGGTGGTGGAGTTATTTTACTCGGCGTAGCGGAGGATGAAAAGGACAGAAGATTGTATCCCGTAGAGCTCCCCGACGCGCAACGTCTTGTCGCGCAATTTCTCGAACTGGTAAACGACCCTCGCATTGTCAATCGAAACGTATTGACGGCAAAATCAATAGCGGTAGAGACCGTGGACGGGAAAGAAATTGTAGTCATTCGCGTGCCGCGTGCTACGCGCAAACAAAAGCCCGTGTTTATCGGCGGAGACCCGATGAAAGGTACGTATTACCGAAGTGGCGACGGCGATTTTCGTTGTACGGAAGAAGAAGTAAAACAAATGATAGAAAATGCTAAAAGAGAGTAATAAAAGCTCCTCGAAAGAGGGGCTTTATCTATTTATTTTCGGATTGTCTGTCCTGCCCAAAAGATAATCAATGGAAACGTCGAAATAATCGGCAAAGCGTATCAACGTTTGATAATCGGCTTGCCGTTCGCCCGTTTCATAGCGGCTGATGGAGTTTTGATTCATGTCTAAATCCATAGCCAATTTCAATTGGGAAATATTTTTTTGTTTTCGCAAATCTTTTAATTTCATTTTTTTCTTTTTATCTCTAAAAAATTCTTGACATAATTATACCAAAACGGTATAATAAAAATATCCCAAAATGGGATAAAAAAACAAAGGAGTAAATAAAAATGTATGAACTTGAAAGAATTAAATTGGAAATTTGGGAAACAACTAATTTATTGGCAAGCTTGAGGGAGGAAAGCAATAGTGCAATAAAGTCCAAGGAAGAAGAAACAAGAGCGAGATTGTTGAATGCGGAGGAAAATTTGTCCTCTGTGGAAAAGGAAGCATTGGGAAAAGCGAAAAAGTTGCGGTCGCAAGAAAAAGGATTAGGGACAATGTTTTTAATTTTTCTAATATACGGTCTTGCTGTGTTTTTGGGCTGTTATTTTTTCCATATTGAAACATATTTCAATAAAACTTTATTTATTATTGCAAGTGTTTTAATCGGGATACTTCTTTCGATATTCATTGTAGTGGATTATAACACGAAAATTGAGAAAAAGGTAAAAAGACTTAAAGATTCTCCTGGTATTATAGAGTATGAAAAAAATAAAAAAATAATAGAAAAT
>JAZQGK010000051.1:0-18137 GCA_045539975.1 Candidatus Scatosoma sp.
AGAAGTAGATGCGGCGGTTGCAGGCGTGAAATTCACAGTTGGTAACGTATTGACAAAAGTGGAACGAGCGGAGTTTGCCGCTTATCAAGAGGCTGCAATGCAGCGCCTTGAAGCTTCTTTTGTGGAAACATTATATCGCGAACAGGAGCGCGAACAGGGCGCGGCTTGGGTGCAGGAAGCAAAAACGATTATTGTGCACGCGGCCACCAAGGATGAAGTGGATAGCGCAGAATTGACGTACACCGCGCGTATTCGCGAATTAAAAACGCAGGCGCAGTGGGAGAGTGAAGAAGAACAACAACAAAATAAACCTATTGATTCGACGGAGAAAGAAGAATCGAGTGTGGACGAAACGCCGCCCCAAGAGAGTGGCTGCGGGAGTTCATTAAATCAAATGGGAATCACTCTTGGTATAGCTATTGCCGCATTGATGGTAATAAATAAAAAAAAGGATGGACAAAGAGATGAAAAGTAAGAGAATAATTGCATTAGGGACAACTTTTTTAATGGGGATTACGACAATAGGCGCATTTAGCGCTTGCGGAGGAACGACTGTAAAAAACGACGGTTATGACGCAACGAAAGCGAATATTAGCGTTGCTACGTATGAAGGTGGCGTCGGGTACGCTTGGTTGGAAGAGGCAGCGAAACGCTTTGAGGAAAAATATAAAGACGCGACGCATTTCCAAGAAGGCAGAACGGGCGTAAAAATCAGCGTGGATAAGAATAAATATACCTATAATGGCGAACGGCTTGCAGCAAATTCTTTGACGAAGGACGTTTATTTTACGGAAGGTGTTGATTATTATAAGTTCGTGAATGACAATAAGGTTGCGGATATTACTGACGTTGTAACGGGGTCTTTGTCTACATACGGTGAAAGCGGTACGATAGAGGATAAGCTGGATAGCTCTTTCACGTCATTCCTTACAGCGAAGGACGATAAGTATTATATGTTACCTTTCTACGACGGTTTTTACGGCTTTATCTACGACGTGGATTTGTTTGAACAAGAAGGTTTTTATTACGACAAAGACGGGGATTTCTTGGCGCTCAGAGATGAATCGCAAAGAGAAACGTTTGAAGAGAACAAATCTAACGGTCCTGACGGTGTGCACGGTACGTACGACGATGGACTTCCCGCTACGTACGAAGAGTTTATCGCATTGGCGGACCAAATTGTAGCGAAGAGCTGCGTTCCTTTCTGTTATTCGGGAACGTATAACGACTACGTGAGCAAAGCTTGTCGCTCTTTTATCGCGGACTACGAAGGCTATGACCGTTTCAAAATGAACTATACGTTTAGCGGTACGGCGGAGCTTGTAAAAGAAATCAAAGCGGACGGCACAGTTGTTACGGAAGAAATGGCAATTACTCCTGAAAACGGGTATGAATTGCAAAGACAAGCTGGGAAATATTATGCATTGAAGATGCAAGAAGAATTATTCGGCTCGGTAAAATACTTAGGCGGCAGCTGGAATGGTTTTGATTATACTGTAGCGCAGTCTGAATTTATCAAAAGTAAGTATACGACGAAACGCTATGCAATGCTAGTAGAAGGCGTATGGTGGGAAAACGAAGCAGAGCCTACCTTTACCGAATTGGAAAATATCCGTGGCGAAAAGAAATCGGATAGACGTTTTGGCTTGTTGCCTATGCCGAAGGTAAATGCGGAAGCCGCAGGGCCTCAAACGATGTTCTCTGGCAACAGCTCGTTTGCTTTTATTAATAAGAATTGTCAAAATATGGAACTTGCAAAAGAATTTATGCGCTTTGTGCATACGGATGCAGAAATGTCTAAATTCAGCGCTAAAACTTCCATTTCCAGATCGTTGAATTATAAAGTAAGCGAAGCGGATCAAGCGACGGCAACCCATTTTGGTAAGTCGATGATTAAAATGAGAGAGCAATCGAAAGTTGTGTATCCGTATTCGTCTTTGAATATGGTAATCAATAATTCCGCTGTGTTCACGGAAGCTGCTTGGTACTTGAATGCATCGGTAGGCGGCAAAACGTTGAAGAACCCGTTTGATGCATTCAAAGATGGTCAAGCTACCGCAAAGGAATATTTTAATGGTTTATACAATTATCAAAGTACAATGTGGAGCAGCTTGAAGTAAACAATAAAGAGGTGAATTGCCAATGAAAGCAACGAATATAAAACGTAAGGGCGATAGGAGTGAACTGCTTTTTTATTGCGCTCTAATTGCTTTGCCGATTTTACAGGTTGTAATTTTTTATTTCTACGTTAACTTTAACAGCGTATTGATGGCATTTAAATCGTATGACGTAATGAGCGATACGTTTTATTGGGATTTCGGTGCAAATTTTTCAAGATTTTGGGATGAGCTGACGAAGACCTCCATTCTTGTGGACGCCTTCAAGAATTCTTTTATCGTTTGGTTATTTACATCGGTTCTCGGTACGTTTTTGTCGATTTTGTTCGCTTATTATATCTTCAAAAAATGGGCGTTTGGCAAAGGATTTAAGTTTCTCCTTTTCTTGCCTTCCGTCTTGCCGTCTATTTTGCTTGTTATTGTTTTCAAATTTTTTGTCAACGAGGCAATTCCCGGGTACATATCGCATTTTACAGGAAAGATTATAGACCCGCTGTTAATCGGCAAGGATTCGTTAATGCCAACAGTGCTTTTTTACAACCTTTGGGTTTGTTTTGGGGCGCAGTTGCTTATTTATACGGGGGCAATGGACCAAATCGCGCCTGAAATTTTAGAGGCGGGAAAGGTAGACGGCGTATCGTCGCTCCGAGAGTTCTTTTCTATCGTACTACCGATAATTTTGCCGACGGTTTCTACGTTTGTCATCGCGAACATTGCAACGTTATTTACAAACCAAGCGAATTTGTATGCCTTCTTTGGCGACAACGTAGGGTATGCCAATTATACCATTGGTTATTATTTGTTTGTACTCGTCAATAGAGTCGGCAATGGGAAAACAATGTATACGTACGCTAGCGTATTGGGGATTATTTGTACGTTGATTGCATTCCCTCTGACGATGCTTGTACGTTGGCTCTTAAACGGGAGGGAGGCTGAATAATGATTAAAAATCTGTTTCATAAACGTTCCAAGAAGTTAAAAGTCAATGTGTTTGCAATCGTAATTTCCGTTCTGTTAATCGCTTATATGCTGACGATGTTGATTTCTTTATTTTGGACTCTTATGACGACGTTGAAATCGAACGTGGAATATGAGTATTATGAAGAAGCGGGCATGATAATCGGCAATAAGCTGTGGCTGCCTAAAATGGGCATTTCGCTGAAAAATTATATGACGGCATACCAGCGTTTCTACGTGGAAATCACTGGCGAAGCGTATTCTGTACGGTATAATATATTTCAACAATTTTGGAATTCACTATTGTATTCGTTGGGCTGCGCTGCGTCCGTCACGGTGGCTTCTCTCGTAATGGGTTATGCGACGGCGCGATTTAAATATAAGTTTTCCGGCTATATTTATGCGTTCGTTTTAGTGACGATGGCGTTGCCTATCGTCGGGTCGATGCCAAGTGAAATTGCCGTATCGCAAAGCTTGGGAATTTTTGATACCTTCCCCGGTATATGGATTATGAGAGGCAGCTTCTTGAATACTTACTTTTTAATCTTCTTTGCGCAGTTTAAGATGATTCCTAACGATTATACGGAGGCGGCAAAAATAGACGGGGCAAATCCTCTTGCAATTATGCTGCAAATCATTGTTCCGTTGGCGGCGGGTACGATATCGACGGTGTTTGTATTAACGTTTATAACGTATTGGAATGATTTCCAAATTCCTATGGTTTATATACCTTCGCACCCCGTAGCTGCTTACGGTATGTATGTTTTCCAAAATACGCCTATTCCAGAAATAGCGAATACACCGACGAGATTGGCGGGTATCTTTTTGATGGCGTTGCCGATTGTCGTATTCTATGCAATATTTAATAAAAAACTTAACGTGAATTTATCAGTTGGAGGAATAAAGGGATAAATGAATACAGTACAAAAAAGAAATTTTCGTTACCTCTTTATCTTTATTGCTTTTTTGTTCCTTTGTCTTACGCCGTTTGCGCTGAGACGCGAAAAGGCTTTTGCGGAAAAAGCTGTTTATGAAATGGTATACGTTGGCGACGTAATAGAGGCCGAGCAGCATGAAATTACTTGCGATAATGGAAGCGTCAAAGCGGAAGGCTTGACGGCGGTTTATCCTAGCGGCGGTGTGTACGGAGGCGATAAAATCATAATCACGCAGGCTGGTAAGTATCAAGTGACTTATTACGCAACGGTAGACGGGCAAAGGGTGGAAGAAACACGCTACTATATGGCGGCTCGTATGCCCAAAGACGTTATCGTGGCGGAGCAAGGCATGCAAATCGATTATGGCAAATATGAGGTGGAAAGCCCGTATGAAATTAAAAATGAGATGTACGGCGCAGTTGTTACCTTTAAAGAGGGACAATCGATTACGTTTAATACGAAGGTGAAAACGGCTAATTTGACCAAGGATTACAATTTGTTTGAGTTAATTGTAATGCCCAGCGTGTTCAAAGAAACGGATTTTGAAAGGTTGAGGATTCGTATTACCGATGCGGAAGACGAAGCCAATTACGTGGATGTCGTTGTGAATACGTCGAACATACTTGACGGTGACGGTCAGGTGTCTTACGTGCAAGCGGGGGCAAACGGACAGGTAATAGGCGGTTACGAGGGAGAACGCTTCCATAGCAATTCACCTTTGTACGGTACGCAGGTAGAGCACAGCTTTCGCGCATTGGCGCACGAAGGCTTATATCGGCATAATCATACGGTTTCAGAGAATTGCTTAACGCTCGCGATTGATAACAATGATAAAACCGTTTATTGCGGCCCTTACTCCAACGAGCAAAAAAGCAACGTCGAAGTAAATGATTTGGATAATCCCGTGCGTTATAAAGCGAACCCTTGGGGTGGCTTCACGTCGGAGGAAGTGACGGTAAAAATTACGGCGGAGAATTTTGTTAAATCAGAAGGCAAGGTATTGATAAAATCTTTTGGAGATTTGGATTTTTCGCAGGCTATTCAAGATACGGTTGCGCCACAGCTTTTCGTGGACGTAGACGAATCGAAGGGGTTGCCGATTGCGGAAGTGGGAAAAGACTTTCCGATTTTTTCGTTTACCGCAAAGGACGCGCTTGACGCGCAGTTGAAGACGAACGTTTTTGTTTATTACGTTGACGGACGTGGGCAAAAGCTTACCGTGGAAAACGATGGAAGAAGCTTTTTTGCAAAATATGCGGGAGAGTATCAAATCGTTTATCGTGCAGAGGACTATTCGGGGAACGTGACGGAAAAAGTCTTTGAAATTCGCGCGCAGGAAACGATACCGAATATTTACGTTGCGATTGAAGAGCCGTTTATGGAAGCGGCGGCGTATCAAACGATTTCCATTCCAACGGCATCGCAGATGTATGCGTTCGGGGGCTGCGGGGATTTAAAGGTGGAACGCGCCGTTTACGATCCCAACAATCAAAAAGTGGAAGCACAAGATACCTTGCAGCTTGCCATGCTTGGTGAGTATAAGGTTGTTTATACTGTAAGAGATTACTTGGATAACGTTGGTTACGGGGTTATAACCGTACGTTCAATCCCCGTAGAAAAACCGAGCTTTATCGTGGAGCCTTCGCTTAATAGCGTTTTGATTAAGGGCTTTACCTACGATTTGCCTATTCCATTCGTGATAGAAACGATAAACGGACAAATTTTGCAGGTGCCTTATAAGGTTTACGTGAACGATAAGCTCGTGGAAAATTCTTTTGTAGCGCAGGGCGAGTCGATGGAAATACGCTACGTCGCGGAAGGTGAGTCGGGCGTTTCTGAATGGGAACAAACCGTTTCTGTTGTAGATACCGAATATGGGAAATACAAGAGTAAGTATTTTCATACCGAAGGCGATGTGCAAATTCTCGACGAAAAGACGTGCGTAAATCTTCTTTTTAGCGAGGATTGCAGTGCGGAGTTCATCACTCCTTTGTGCGCGCAAGATTTCCGCTTGACGCTTTCATGTGCAGTGGAAAAGACGAACTTTAACGCAATGGTTATTACTTTGACGGATGCGGTGAATTCCAACCTTTCCGTTTCCTTACGGCTTTTTTATAGCAAGGAGGAGAATTCGTGGTTTATACAGTTAAACAATAGTATAAACAGATTTCTTTACGCAACAAGCAAGGATATTTTGACCTTTGCTTTGACAAGCGATACCAAGGGAATTATAGATACTAGCGGCGTTGTGCTTACGACGATTTCTGCGTATGATAACGGAAACGCGTTTGAAGGATTTTCCGAAACGATTTATTTGGGTATTTTCTTTGAAGGCGTAGAAGAAGAATCTTCCATTTCTATAACGCAAATTTGCAATCAGCCTATGGGTTATAACAAGAGTAGTCTTGATAAAGCTCTGGACGAGGTAAAACCGATTATTCTATTAGACGAAGCGTTTATATTGCGTCAAAAATTAGGGTCACAAGCAAAAATTCCTACGGCAAAAGCATACGACGTGCTTGGGCAAATTCAAGAGTTTTCTGTGAGTGTAGAAACTCCTTCCGGGCAAATTCTTGGCGGCGGCGACGCGAGAGAGGCTCTCACCTTTACTTTGGATAAAGCGGGGTACTATTTGGTGACGTATTACGCAAAGGATACGAACGGCAATAGGACGAGCCTTCCTTATACTATTTTTGTGAGCGACGAAATAGCGCCTACGTTGGAAGTAAAGGATAATTTTAAAAAGGAATATCAGGTTGGTAGCGCAATTAAAATTCCTTCTTATACGGCAAAAGATAACGGGGAAAATTGTTACGTTCAGGTAACCGTGATTTTGCCGAACAACGAAATGCGCTTGCTTGAATATAACGAAAACGGAGAAATCACTTCTTTGTTGTCAAAGGATAACGAGCTGTACGAGAATGCCTTTAAGGCTGGCGATAATGCATTCGTGGCGCTGCAAAAAGGACGTTACGTTTTGCGTATCGTAGCGTACGACGAGTATTATAATACTACCATAAAAGAAATTGAGTTCTGGGTAAAATAAGGAGACCGATAATGAAAAAGAAAAATATTTTTAGATATATCGCTTTGGCATTATCTTGTGCCTTAATACTTCCCTGCTTTGCTTGTAAGGACGTCGAAGAATCAACTTCGCAAGAAGATGAGCCGTTGGTAACGGTCGTGGAAGGGGAATATTTGTATCAAGGCGGCGTTAGCGAATACAGCATTTTAATTCGCAACGACGCAAACTTTTACGAAAGCTTTGCTGCTAATGAATTGGCAACCAATCTTCAAAAAGCGACGGGGAATGCAATTCCTATCGTAACGGAGAGCGCGCTTAAAAATCCTGATTGCGTTATTTCTTTGGGACATACGTCTTTATGGGAGAAAAACGTAGGGATTACATTGTCCGCTGACGACATTGTCGATTCTGGATACTATATTAAGACGGTGGATAAAAATATATATATTTCCTGCCCCGACTATACCAGTAGCAGCGGCGTGCTTTACGGTGCGTACGATTTTCTTGCCGATACAATAGGCTATGAATTTTTCGCCGCGAGTGAGATTTATTACGAAGAGAAAAAGGACGTTCCCTTGTTGAACTATACGGGGTATTCGGTCAATCCTTCTTTTGAAATGCGTATGTTGCCGAAGGCGGACCTTCGCGACGATAGAGATACGGTAAGGCGTTATCGAATGACCTCGCCCAGCCCGACATTCGGCTTGGTTGCTTGGGGGCATGGTCAAGCTTCGCAGTACATTCTTCCCGATGCGAAATGTACTTGTGGCTTGGAGGGGTGTGGAAACGGTATTACGTATCAAGAGCATCATCCCGACTGGTTTAGCAATTACGGCACGAAGGATATGCAGCTTTGCTGGACAGGTGGCGAAACCTTGGAAACGGTGGCGGCGAATCGTTTCATCGACTTTTTCCAACAATACCCCGACGCGCAGTATTTTATGTTTGGGCAAGAAGACAATGTGAGCTATTGCGATTGTGATAGGTGCGTAGCGGCAATGAAAGAATACGCAGGTAACGTCGCGGGTTTACAGGTTGCATTTGTGAACAACGTTATTGAACGCGCAAACGCTTGGTTGCACGAAAATCAACCGGGCAGGCGTGTGAAATATATTATTTATGCGTATTATGCGGCAGAGGCTGCACCCGTAAAAACGACGGAGAGCGGGGAGATTGTCGCGTATAGCGATAAGGTTGTTCCTGTGGACGATTTGTATATTTTCTATACGCCTATCGGTGCAAATTTTGCGTTCCAAATCGATAGCCCGAAAAATGCAAGCGTATATAAGAATTTGAAAGATTGGAGTGTGATTGCAGACGGTCAGTTAATTATGTATCTTTACGATATCAACTTCCGTAATTATCTTATTAACTTCAACAACTTCGGCACGGTTAAAGGAATGTATGAAACTTGTAAAGAGTTTGGCGTAACCTGTATTTCCTCGCAGGCGGCGGATTCTTACACGACTTGCTTTCAAGAAATGCGCTCGTACGTAGAATCTTCTCTTATGTGGGATTTGAGCCTTTCCTATGACGACTTGGTTCGTAAATTTATGTCGGCATATTATAAAGACGCGGCGGATTATCTCTATGAGTTTTATCAAATTTTGCGGGATAGATATGCCTATTATCAAAACGCTGTTAATCCCGAATCCGGCGGTATTTATGGGGAAATAAACAGCCGAGATTTATGGACGCAGCCTGTCGTTGAAAAAATTGACAAAGCTTTTGATAAAGCGTTGGAAAGCATTAAAAAGTACGAAGAGAGCGACCCTGCGTTGTATCGTACTTTGAAGAATAGAATTATGAAGGAGCGGTTATCTCCTATCTATCTTAAAATTACGTTGCTCTCGTCTTACTATTCAGAGGAAGAAATGGCGCAAATGAAAGAAGAATTTAAATATTACGCAAAAATGTTTAAGCTTTCCGAATCGATGGAAGGCTCTGGCTTTGGGGATCTTCTTGATTAAAGGGGGAAAATAATGAAAAGATTTTTATATTGTTTTTTCGCAATGCTGTTGTGTGCGTTTTGTTTTTCTGCCTGTAAGCAAGAGGACCCAGTAGATTCGTCCTCGACAAGCGAAGTAAAAGAGAGTAGCGCCATTGCATTTGTGCAGAATGAAATTACTTTGGCGCTTGGGGACTCGGTGAAGGCGGAAATTGAGACGTCAAAGAAAAACGTATTTGTTTTTTGGTCGATTCGCGACGAGAATTTGGCAACGGTTTCTAATGATGGCGTAATTACGGCATTGGCAGAAGGGGAAACCATTTGCTATGCGGAATTTGCGGGAGAAAGGGCTATGTGCTTGGTGAAGATTGTCGCACCGCAGGCGAAACCGCTGTTGTCCATTTCCTTACCGTATGCGGAAGAATTCGTTACGCTGTACGTAGGCGATTCGCTTGCTATCAATGCAACTATAAAGTTGGGTGATTCCGTCATCAATAATGCGCAGGTGGAATATGAAATCGCGCAAACGGATATCGCTCACGTTGAAGGGGATAAAGTGGTTGGTGAAAAAGCGGGGACGACAACGATTTCAATCCTCGCGACCTACGAAAATCAAAACGCTACTGCAATATTGACGGTAAACGTAGTAGAAAAATAAGAATTCACGATAAAAGATTTATTTAAATAAGGATAACGTAACTATGAAAGAATTGCATTTGATTTGTAACGCGCATTTGGACCCCGTTTGGCAATGGGACTGGAACGAGGGCACAACCGCTGCCTTGGCTACTTTTTATTCTGCTTGCGAGCTTGCGGATGAATACGATTACATATTTTGTCATAACGAAGCGCTTTTGTACGAATATATTGAAGAATATGACCCGAAGCTGTTCAAGCGTATTCAAGAGCTTGTAAAAGCGGGCAAATGGCATATTATGGGCGGTTGGTACGTACAGCCTGACTGTAACGTGCCCAGCGGCGAGGGATTTGTTCGCCAAATCGAAAGTGGTTTGACCTATTTTAAAGAAAAATTTGGCGCAAGACCTACGGTGGCAGTCAATTTTGACTCTTTCGGTCATACGCAAGGGCTTGTTCAAATCTTAAACAAGTGCGGTTATGAAGGGTATATCTTCTGTCGTCCTATGGACTGGATTTTTGAATTGCCGAAGATGGTGTTTAACTGGATAGGTTTTGACGGCAGTAAGGTAAAAGCGGCTCGTTTCCAAGACGCGACCATTTATTGTTCGGAGCTTGGCAATGCCGTCAATGCCATCAAACGCAAAATGCAGCCTTGGGAACAGGAAGAAATCGCTTTTGCACTGTGGGGTGTAGGCAATCACGGCGGCGGCGCTTCAAGAAAGGACTTAACGGACATCAAAGGCTTTGTAGAAGAACAAAAGGCAAACGGCGTGTCTATCTATCACAGCACGCCCGAGGTATTCTTTGGCAAAGTAAAGCCCGAGGCGGACTTTGACGCAGCGTTGCAGCCTTGCTTTATCAAGTGTTATTCTTCTATTGCACGTTTAAAGAAAAAATATGCAGAGCTTGAAAACAAGCTTTTATTTGCGGAAAAAATTTGCGCCTATGCGGACAAAGAAGGGCTTTATCAATACAACCACGAAGCCTTTGCGGACGCGCAAAAGAAAATGGCGGCGATACAGTTCCACGACGTTTTATCAGGTACTTGCATTATCGAAGGGGAAAAGAGTAGTTTACAAAAGGCGGAATACGCATTAGAGCTTCTCGATAAAGAGTTCACGAAAGCCTTTATGGCACTTTGTGCAGATTATGCAAAGGCGAAGCCTGGCGATTATCCTATTTTCGTATATAATCCTAATCCTTATACGGAAGAGCAAATTTTTAACGGTGACTTTTTCTTGTTAGACCCGATTGTTTCGGAAACGGAGGGTTACGAGTTCACGGTGAGAAAGGACGGAAAAGAAGTGCCGTTCCAAATCGTAAAGGAATCTTCTTGTATCAATATGGATAGAAGCAAACGTCTTGCGATAAAATCGGAGTTGAATCCTTTGTCTATTACGCGTTTTGACGTCGAAGTTCGCAAGGGTACAAGAAAATATTTGGATAGAAGCTTGCAAACGGAATTTTTGAATAAGAACGGCGTAAAAGCGATGTTTGAAACGGAAAACGGAGCATTGAACTCGTACATGGTAGGGGGTAATGAGTATTTGAAGGGTAATGCCTTCACCCCGATTATCTTTGACGACAATCCCGATCCTTGGGGTTGGCACATGAAAAAACTCGGCACGAATTATCGTCAAGCAAAGGCGAAAACGGCTTTGCGCGTTGTGGAACGCGGCGATTTGTTGACAAAGATTGAAACCATCTACGACACGGGCAAATCGGATATCCGCGTAGCGTATACGCTGTATAAAGATTTCGACTATATCGACGTAACGGTAAACGTGTATTGGAACGATGAAGGCAAAGGTTTGAAGTTGGAAATCCCCGTAAAAGAGCTTGGACGCTTTATCGGTCAAACGGCGTTTGGTACGCAGGAATACGGGCAGGAATCTGAAGAATGTTCGCAACGCTTTGTCGGCGTAGAGAAAGACGGTAACGTATTGGCAATTTTCAAAGACGGCACGTACGGTTGTTCTATTGAAGATGGGAAATTGTATATCACTCTTTTGAACGGTTCGGTATATTGCGCGCATCCCGTTGATGATTTGCCGATTATCGACGAGCAAAGATTCCAATATTATATCGATTTAGGAAGACACGAATTCACTTTCCGCTTGGAAGTATGTAAAGAAGAAGAGCTGGAAAGAAAGGCAGCGGCATTCACACAAAAGCCTTATGCGCTCAATTTCTATCCGCATGGCAACGGCGAAAAGAGAGAGTCGAGCCCCGTTCATCTTTCTAACCTCAATATTTCTCTTTCTGCACTTAGAAAAGTGGCTGAGAACACGTACATGGTACGTCTCATCAACAATTATAAGGAAGAAACGACGTGTGCTTGTACCGTCTTTGGGCAGTCGTTAAATCTCTCGTTTGGTAAGTACGAAGTCAAGACGTTGCTTTACGAAAGTGGAGTATTGAAAGAACAGAAATCTATGTTGAATTTATAATTTATTGCAAAAATAGGGATAGTTTGCTCTTTTTTATAGGTTTTATCGCAAAAATATAGGCTTGCCGGGATGGTTTTCGTCCTTGCAAGCCTTTTTTTGTTTTTAGCCGTAAAATGTAAATCGTTCACTTTATGCCCTTATCGTTCAATTTATGGGGTATCGTTCAATTATTGTTTCCATAAAATAAAAGCCTTGATTTAAGTTGGATTTTTTGCTATAATAAACTCACCGATAAATGAGAATATGCTTGATGTCACACTGATATCCAATTGTGTAAAAATATATTGACATAAACAGCGAAATGTGATATAATTACAGAAACGAATAACAAAAAAGGAACCAGCTGACGGCAGAGGACATTGGTTCCTTTATGCTTTTTAGAGGAAAATCTTATGGTTAGAAAAAAGAAATTCACACTTTCAACCACGCAGATCATATTGCTCAGCTTCCTCGTGACCATTCTCATAGGAAGCGGACTTTTGGCATTGCCAATCAGCTCTGCAAGCGGAGAAGCCGTGCCGTATCTCGATGCGCTTTTCACGGCAACCACCTCCACCTGCGTGACGGGACTCGTTACAATTCCCACGGTATCCACATGGAGCGTGTTCGGGCAGATCGTCATTCTGCTTCTCATACAGATCGGCGGTCTTGGTATCATCACCATTATGTCGGGACTGATGCTTCTTCTCAATAGAAAAATGGGCATCGGCGACCGATTACTCATTCAAGATGCCTTCAATCTTAATACGATGTCTGGGCTTGCGAAATTCGTCAAAAACGTACTGTTCGGAACGCTGATCATTGAAGGAATCGGTGCTGTCCTGTATATGCTTGTGTTCGTTCCCGAGTTTGGTGCAAGGGGCATCTGGATATCGGTATTCAATTCGGTTTCCGCTTTCTGTAATGCCGGCATTGACATTATCGCGGAAAACAGCCTTTGTAATTACGCAACCAATCCCTTGATCAATATCGTCACCTCCGCGCTCATAATTCTCGGCGGTCTTGGATATATTGTGTGGTGGGATGTTCTGCGAGTGGTTAAAAGCCGTTCAAAGAAAAACAGAAAAATATTCAGGCACTTGTCCTTGCACTCAAAGATTGCCATTACGGTCACGGCAGGACTCGTTCTTGTCGGTGCAATTCTCATATTTATTTTTGAATATGCTAACCCATTAACCATTGGGGAGATGTCCTTGTTCGACAAAATTCAAGTATCTCTCTTCCAATCGGTTACTACGAGAACGGCTGGTTTTGCTACAATTCCGCAAGAAAATTTGACAAACCCCTCTGCCGCCACATCTATTATCTTGATGCTCATAGGCGGTTCACCGGTAGGAACGGCAGGTGGTATGAAAACCGTAACCATCGCCGTCCTCATTTGCTCGGCATTTGCTACAATCCGTAATAAGAATAGCGCAACCTTGTTCGGTCGCCGTATTACCGAGGAATCGGTGAAAAAGGCAGTTGCCGTGGCGGTAAGCTTTTTGACCATCTGCACCGCGTCAACCGTGCTTTTGATGGCAACGAGCAATGCATCCGCCCTTGATGCAGTCTACGAAACGGTCAGTGCAACTGCAACCGTCGGACTTTCAAGAAACTTAACGGCAACGCTGAACACATTTGGAAAACTAATTATCATCGTAACGATGTATTTCGGCAGAGTCGGTCCCATCTCACTTGCGGTGGCACTTGGCAGTAAAAAAGAAAGTCAAAACGTCATTTCTGAACCGACGGAAGATATCAGTATAGGATAAAGGAGAAGAACAATGAAAACAAAGAAAACATACGCAATCTTTGGACTTGGAAGATACGGCATAGCCGTGGCAAGAGAACTTGTAGAGAACGGCATGGAAGTCATTGCCGTAGATACTGAGCAAAGAATCGTCAATAATGCAGCGGCATATCTGCCCGTATGTAAATGCGCTGACGTGACCGACCCAGAGGTTATCTCACGTCTTGGAATTGGAAGTATTGATACGGTCATTGTTTGTATGGCAAGTAACCTTGAAGCGAGTGTGATGGCGATCACGCTTTGCAAGGAGGCAGGCGTTAAGAATGTTATTGCAAAATGTGCGAATGAAATGCAGCAAAAAATATTGCTTCGTGTGGGTGCAGATCAAGTGGTTTTCCCTGAAAACGAGTCTGGTATACGCCTTGCTAAGAACCTCTTAAGCTCTGGATTTATTGATATGATCTCTCTGTCAAAGGACGTGTCTATCGTTGAGATCGATGTGAAGGACGAGTGGTGCGGCAAGAACTTAATTGAATTAAATCTCCGTAACAAATACGGATTCAATATCGTTGCAATCAAGAAAGGCGAGAAAGTCACCGTAAATATCAATCCCGAGCAGGTACTTGATGCTCAAACTACACTGATCGTGATTGCAAACACGACAAAATTGGGAAAATTAAAATAAAATCGTCAAATTCCAATTTGTCAAACTGAAATGGGTGCAAAGCCTTTCGACTAAATGCACCCATCATTCTAAAATTTGCACCCACTATAAAATGGTATCAAAATTTTAGTTTACTCACAAAACCGCATTGGCAAACAGTTGGAGCAAACATTGGTCGATTGTCAATGGCGAAGTATTTTTAGTCAAAGGAAAATAGGAATATGAAAAGTAGTATCAGTATCAAAGATTGGCAGCTTTCATGGATAGAAAATGCAGTCGTTGTTAAAAATGAAATATGCATAAAAACGCCTGAGGATATCAGCGCCGGAAATTATCCAACGATTCAAGCGACGGTTCCTGGTAATTTTGAGCTTGATTTTATGCGAGAAGGACTGCTTGACGACGTATATATGGGTGCGAACAGCGTGAAAACACAAAAGCTGGAAAACTTGCATTTGTATTATTTCACGGAGTTTGTTTACGAATCAAAGGCAGGGCATGATTCCGTTCTTTGCTTCGAGGGCGTGGATACGGCTGCGGAAATATATCTGGACGGTGAACTGCTCGGCTTTGTGGAAAACATGCTGCATGCGCATCGTTTTGATATCAACGGCTTGCAAAACGGCAAGCATACCCTCCTCGTCCATATTTTGCCGTCCACAATTTATGCGCGGAAGTTTGACATCCCAGCAATGTGTTTTGGAATGAAATATAATCAAGACGGGATTCAGTTAAGAAAGCCTGGGTCTATGTTTGGCTGGGATATTATGCCGCGCATTGTGTCAGGGGGGCTTTGGAAGCCCGTAACCATTGAATATTTGCCGAAATCCCGTATCTGCGATGCCTTCACCTACACGGAAAATTACGACGAGAAATCAAACACGGCGATGCTTATCACTACTTTCAAAATTCATACGGGTGAGGATTATATTTCCGATTTTCGCGTTTTGATTACAGGTAAGTGCGGGGATAGCAGTTTCTGTAAGGAATTCCGTCCGTATAGTGCGTCGAATAAGATTTTGATTGCGGTAGAAGAGGCAAAGCTTTGGTGGCCGAAGAATTACGGAAAACAGCCTTTGTATGATATTGAAATTCGCCTTTTGAAAGACGGGGTGGAATATGATGGTGTAAAGTATCGCACGGGCATTAGAAAAGTCTGGTTAAAACGCACTTCCTGTTCTGGTGATGACGGTGAATTTTGCTTTATTGTCAATGGGAAAAAGATATTCGTTATGGGGACAAATTGGGTGCCTTGCGACGCATTTCCGTCGCGCCATGATGAATATACGTTGCGGAATATTCGTCTTGCAGACGAGCAGGGCTGTAATATGATTCGTTGTTGGGGCGGAAATGTATATCCAAGCGACGTTTTGTACGATTATTGCGATGAACACGGCATTATGATTTGGCAGGATTTTTCGCTTGCTTGTGGGCATTATCCCGATAATGAACGGCTTTGTGCACTCGTTAAAGAAGAAGTTAAACAAGTTGTTATTGAAAAGAGAAATCACCCTGCACTTGTCGTATGGGCAGGGGATAACGAATGTGATTGTTTTGTCGTTCCTTATTATGAGAGCAAGCATACGGATGACGATCCTCCTGCAATGCTTGACCCTAACTATAATAAGCTTACGCGTGACGTCATTCTTCGTGAATTGAGAAATCACGATGCAACTCGTCCGTATCTGCCCAGCTCTCCTTATGTTGACTCCATGGCATACAAATATGGAAAAGTATCGGAGAGTCATATTTGGGGACCTCGTGATTTTTTCAAGGGGGAATATTACGGCACGGCAGATTGCCATTTTGCCTCGGAAATAGGATATCACGGCTGTCCTTCGCCTGAATCGATTCAGAAATTTATTCCTGCTGAGAGTATGCCAAAGGAATCTATTTATGATATTTGCGAAAATGCCGATTGGCTTGTGCATGCGGCAGGCATGGAAACGCAGGTAGAGGAAAATCCCTATGCCTACCGTTTACCCTTGATGATTAGTCAAGTGGAGCGTATTTTTGGCGTAGCATCGAGCGATTTGGACGAATTTGCTCGTCAAAGTCAAGTTTCGCAAGCGGAAGCGGTGAAATTCTTTATCGAAAAGTTCCGTGTTGAAAAATGGAGAAAGACGGGTATCCTTTGGTGGAATATCACGGATGGTTGGCCGCAGGTTTCAGACGCGGTGGTGGACTGGTACGGTGTTAAGAAGCTTGCGTACCATTACATTACGCGTTCGCAAAAGCCCGTATGCTTGATGTGCGATGAACCCAAGGAAGGTATGCTTGATTTGGTCGCGGTAAACGACACGCAAAGCGCGGTCAAAGGCGAATATACCGTCATGGAACTTGTTTCTGGGGAAGAAGTCGCAAACGGTGTATTTGAAGTGGAAGCCAACGGTAAAACGGTTGCTTGTAAACTTCCTGAAAAGAAAAACGGTTTTTATTTGATTTGTTGGAAGTCCACGGGCGGAAACGGCGTCAATCATTTTGTTTGCAATATCGGTGAAGGTTGGACGTGGGAAGCTTATAAGGCATGTATGCAGAAAGCAGGTTTTTACGGCGAGTTTGAAGGATTTTAAAATGCTTTGGATAAAAAGCATCTTTGGTAGACGATTTGTAAACGATAAGCTGATTGTAAATTATAATGGAAAAGAAGTACCTATTTTTTCTTGTAAAAGGAGAAAATATGAAATTGCGGTGGAAGAAAGACCGCGTGGAGCTGCTTGTACAAAGTAGAAATCATCGTCTGATGATTAATTAACGCGCTAAATTAAAAACAAAAGAAAGTGGGCAAACGCAGTATTTTGCGTTTGCCCACATCTTTATTTTTTCAAAACGATATACCCATGTACGAGTTTATTCTCTCAAAGGTAGTTTAGCATAGCTTCTCAAATAAGTCAAATCCTTTCGCTCACTACGCAAAATTTGCTACGCAGTAACCAAAGAAAAAGAAAAATGATTGAATTATTCATAGGAATTTGATAGTGGTGTGTTTAGGTAGCCTAAATTCTTTTCATTTACTATTTATAAAATTTACAGGCAATTTTTTTGGGGGGATTTACGTCTATTGAATAAGACGCCTATTAAAGGCTTAAGCGTTAAGGCTATGACTTCAATGGGCGTCTTTATCAATGCTTATAATTTATATTAGTTTCTCTTTTTTTTGAAGCAAACCGCACCCGCCGTCAAAAGCAAAGACAGCAAACCTGCTCCGCCAAGCGTTCCACTGCATCCCTTTGCGGGCGCATCTTGATTTGGCGATTGCTCATCGCTATCACTTGACGAATCGCTAACGCTGTCGCCCGTTTCGCTTCCGCCAGACGGCTTTTCAGGCTCTTCTGTCTGGTTGTTGCAAAGCTCCTCTTCGTCAACGATTACGTCCGAGGAATCGCCTTCGGCACTTACGATAAAGGTGACCGTTTTTTTCGTCTTATTTCCGCTTGCGTCGGTTGCCGTAACCGTGAGAGTATGCGTTCCCTCGGTGAGTCTCTCTCGGCTATCCAAAGCCCCGTCCGACCAAGTCTTCGTAACGGTTACGCTCCCTCTGTCGTCAGTGGCAGCAAAGTCTAACAAAACACTTGCTCCAATTTTTGCATAAACGGTATCAACGCGGATATCAAGCGTAGGGGGAAGGGTATCGGGTTCTAAAACGACGACGGTAATCTCTTTCTTC
>JAZQGK010000052.1:0-7219 GCA_045539975.1 Candidatus Scatosoma sp.
CAGGGGATACTCGGTCTTTTGCGAGAGCAAACGGTACGCCTGCACAGTCAAGGGCACGTCCGACGCCTTTACAGAAATAACGATGTCCTGCACCCCGAACTTTTCCAAAACCCCAACGTTGTACAGCGCGCTTTCCACCAGCGCCTCTGCGCTGCGGCCGTATTTTTCAAGAAAGTTCTTTTCAATGCTGCCCGTATTCGAACCCACGCGAACGGGGATTTTGTGCGCCTTGACGCAATCGGCAACGTATTTAATTTCCTGTTCTCCGCCGATGTTTCCGGGGTTAATCCGCACCTTTTTCGCACCGTTTTCAATCGCCATAACGGCAAGCTTGGGCGAAAAATGGATATCCGCCACCAACGGGATTTGAATGGAGTCAACGACAGCGCGCACCGCCAAAGCGTCCGCTTCATCGGAAACCGCAACGCGCACGATTTCACACCCCGCCTTTTCCAACGCGGCAATCTGCGCCACCGTCTTTTCCACGTCCGCAGTTTTCGTCGTCGTCATCGATTGAATTTTTATCCGTTCGCCGCCGCCAACGAGCACGCCGCCGACGTTGACGAGCTTTGTTTTTTTCGCTGTCGTCATTTGCTTAATCCTTTTTCTTTTCCGCTTTCATCATTAACTTCAATTCCGTCATAAAGGAAGACAAATCCTTAAACGAACGGTACACGGACGCATAGCGAACGTAAGAAACTTCGTCCACTTTTTTCAATCTTTCCATGACCATTTCACCGATTGTTTTCGTGGTAATCTCACTTTCCATACTATTGTAAACTTGCTTGGAAATATCCGCTACGATATCGTCAATCACAGACATCGGCACGGGACGTTTTTCGCAAGATTTGATGATACCGTTTCTAATTTTTTCCGCATTAAACGACTGCCTTGTTCCGTTGTTTTTCACCACCAACACAGGCGTTACTTCTATCGTTTCATACGTGGTAAAACGCCGTCCGCAGCCCGTACATTCTCTTCTTCTTCGAATGGTTCTATCATCGTCCGCCGAACGGGAATCCACCACTTTGCTATCCGTACAATCGCAATATAAACACTTCATCTCTGTACCTCAAAAAACAAGTTCATCGCGTACATGGTACGCCCATTTTATCTTTTTTATGCTTTTTTGCCCTTTCTTTTACGAATCTCTTTTACTTCGTTTTCATACCCGTTTTGCCCGGGCTGATAATAAATTCTGTCCTTCAAAGAATCGGGCAGGTATTGCTGTTCAACGTACCCACCATAATCATGGGGATATTTATATTTTCTACTGTTAGCCTTGTCCTCGTCTCCGCCGTAGCTACTATCCTTTAAATACGCCGGAATATTATCGTCGCGCGTCTCCCTTGCATCCCGTATCGCCGCATACATAGCGTTGACAACAGAGTTGCTTTTTTCCGCTTCACAAACGTAAATAATCGCTTCGGCAAGAGGAATTCTTGCTTCGGGATACCCGATTCTCTCCAAGGCATACATTGCCGACGTCGCAATCTGCAAAGCGCGCGGGTCTGCCATACCAACGTCCTCCGCCGAATGCACGACCAAACGTCTTGCCACCAACATAGGGTCACAGCCCCCCTCGATTAAACGCATCGCATAATACAAAGCCGCATTCGCGTCACTTCCGCGCAAGGACTTGCAAAACGCCGAAAGAAAATTATAATAGGTATCCTCGTTATAGGAAAGCGCTTTTCTCTGAATAGACTGTTCCGCATCGGCAAGCGTTATCTTTACCTGCCCTTCCGAGTCGGGCGTGCTTGTCAACGCCGCAAGCTCTAATGCGTTATATGCCGAGCGCAAATCGCCCGCCGCCATTCTTGCAATATGCTCGATGGCGTCTTCATCTGCCGCGATATTCTTTCTTCCCAAACCTTTGTGTCTATTTTTCAACGCCGCTTTCAAAGCGTCGATAATCTCCCCGTCGGTGAGATGTTTAAACTCGAATACACGGCATCTTGATACGATAGCCGGCGTCATTGCGGCATAGGGATTTTCCGTCGTCGAGCCGATAAAAATAATCGTGCCTTGCTCGATAGCGGGCAATAACGAATCGCTTTGCGTCTTATTAAAACGGTGACACTCGTCCAACAAAAGATAGGTCCGCTTGCCGAACATCTTTAAATTATCCCGAGCCGTTTCCACCGCTTTTTTCACGTCCGCAACCCCTGCGTTGACAGCGTTTAACTTAATAAACTCCCCGTTAGTGCGAAGGGCAATGATGTTGGCAAGCGTCGTCTTTCCGCAGCCCGGAGGTCCCCAAAAAATACAACTTCCCAACCTATCCGTCGCAATCGCGCGGCGCAAAAGCGAGCCTTCTGCAACGATATGCTTCTGCCCGATAAATTCATCCAACGAATTGGCGCGCATGCGCTCCGCCAAAGGTTTCGCCGTTTCTTCGTTGTTGTTAAAATCAAATAAATCCATGGTTTAGCTTCTCTCCAAAGCCTTCTTAATCTTTTTCACGTGCTTTATGCCAAGCTCGTAGCCTTTTTCATAGGCAAACCGAATTTGCTTCAATTCATACTGACTCATATTACCCAGCTCAGGTTCCAACCAAAAATCGATAATGTCCGCATTTTCTTCCCGTCTGCGGCGAGTCCTATAATTGTCCATAAGGTCAATCGTTTCCAACAAAACACCCAACACTCTCGGGCAATCTTCACTGCAATCGCGCTGTCCCAACACGTCCACGGCAACAACGACGTCCGCGCCCATTTTTTTGACCTGCGCAGCCGGTACGCGTTCTAAAATGCCGCCGTCTATCAACCGCATTCCGTCCTTGTCAAGCGGATGGAACACCGCAGGAATACTCGACGAAGCCACCACCGCGTCGATTAAATTCCCTTCGGAAAATTCCACCAAGCTCTGCGTGCACATGTCTACCGCAACACAATGAAAAGGAATTTTTAAATCTGAAAACGAAACGACACCGATATGTTTTATCAATAGCTGACGCATTTTTCGCGTCCCAAACAAGCCGCCGCGCTGTCCCGACGGTGCAATTAAATCCAGCAAACGAAGTTTGCTTACAATCTTCCACATCGCCTCGGTGCTCATACCAGACGCATACGCCGCGCCAACCACCGAGCCCATGGAACAACCACAAATATAATCGGGTTTTATCCCTGCTTCTTCCAACGCTTTTAAAAAACCGATATGCGCCACGCCGCGGCTACCGCCTGCGCCAAGCGCCAAACCTAATTTTTTCATATTTCGCCTCCTTGCTTTGCCGACAAAGCCGCTATGGGAGACGCGCCGCTTAACCGCGTTTATACGCTCCCAAAAGCTTGCATTCCAAAGTATTTTCTTTTATTGAAGCCAGCATTTCTTGCACTTCTTTCGACGCGATATCGCAATCCGCTTCGATAAAAAACCGATAGTCCCCCGGACGGTTTTTTACAGGACGGCTTTCGATTTTCGTCATGTTGATACCCGATTTCGCAATCAATTCCAACAGAGCCACCAAACTGCCCGGCTTGTGCGGACAAACGGCCGAGAAGAAAATTTTATCGCTATGCTCCGGCAAAGAAACCTGCCCTTTTTTAATCAAAAGGAAATGGGTAAAATTATTCTTTTCGTCTGCGATACTCTCTTCACCGATGACAAAACCGCTGTGCAACCCCTCGGTATGTACGCCGACGATTGCCGCGCTTTTGCCCGTTTCATCCTCCATTGCACGCGCCAACCCAAAGCCCGTGGACTCCGTTTCACGCAAGGCAGCAAAGGGAATTTCTCTGCTCAAAAATCCCGCGCACTGATCCAACGCTTGGCGGTGCGAATACACTCTGCCGATTTGAGAAAGAGAAGTGCCTTCCTTGTACGCCAAACGGTGTTCGATACGAACGATTTTTTCTTTGACTGCATACAAATCGCAAAAATCTTGCAACAAATCCAAATTTTGCGACACGCCGCCTTGCAAACTGTTTTCAATGGGAATCGCCGCCGCGTCCACTCTTTCGCTCTCTACCGCCGCCAACACTTCGGGAAAATTGCGGAAAGGGATACACTCATCCCACTTGTTCAGGAATTGTTCTTTCCCTGCTTCCGTCTTCAAAAATTCCTTCGCGGCGATATGCGAATAGCTGCCCTCCGGGCCTAAAAATGCAATCTTCATCTTTCATTACCTCTTTTATACCTGTTCTGCAATGTTCAGCAACAAACGCTCGGTGTCTTCCCAACCCAAACAAGGGTCCGTGATGGATTTCCCGAACACCTCGTCGTGTTTTTGCGTACCTTCTACCAAAAAGCTCTCAATCATAAACCCTTTGACGATGCGTTTAAAATCCCCGTCAAAACGACGGTTTTGCATCACTTCTTCCGCAATACGGATTTGCTGTTTGAACTGTTTTGCGGAGTTAGAGTGATTACAATCGATAATGATTGCAGGATTTTCCAACTTACTGCCGCGATACATTTCTTCCAGTTTCATTACCGTTTCATAATGGAAATTCGGCACGTCCGCGCCCGAACCGTCTACGCCGCCGCGTAAGATTGCGTGCGCATAAGGATTCCCGTCCGAGCTGACCTGATAATTTCTGTATTTAAATACTTGCGGACTCTGCGCCGCAAAAATAGAATTGACAAGCGCAATAATATTACCGCTCATGGGGTTTTTCATGCCGACGGGCGCATCGATACCGCTTGCAACCTGACGGTGAAGCTGGTCCTCTACGCTTCGAGCGCCTACCGCGTGATAAGAAAGCAGGTCTTCTACGTACGGCGTATTTTCAGGGTACAGCATTTCATCCGCCGAGGTCAAACCCGACTCGTTGATTGCCGCAAGGTGCAAAGCGCGAATACTACGGATACCGCGCGCGATGTCCGCCGCACCCTCGGGATCGGGCTGTAAGAACATGCCCTTATAGCCAACGCCTTTCGTTCGAGGCTTGTTCGTATATACACGGGGCACGATAACCAATTTGTCTTTCACTTTTTCGTTCAGTTTCCCCAAACGCGAAATATATTCCAGTGTAGGCGCAGGTTCATGCGCGGAACACGGTCCGACGACGACCAACATTTTATCGCTTCTGCCGGCGATTACGTCGCGGATTTCTTCATCGCGAGCCTGCTTAATTTTCTTCATCTCTTCCGTCATGGGTTTTTCGGCGATGAACTCTTCCGGTTCCGGAATAAAATACTGCTTTTCCAACATAACTTTTTTCTCCTTTATTTCTTTTCTCTCATATCTTCAATATATTCTTTCACTTTTTTACTTACGTATTCGTCTATTGCCGTCCCGAACCGCAATCCATTTCTAACCATAGACGAGCTCACGTGCAATAGCTCTTGTCTGCACGGCAAATACAGAGCAATCAGTTCAGGGTCCAGTTTTTTACTCGCATAAAAATTTGCGTTTTCATAATCCAAATCAATGCCGTTACGAATCCCTCGCACGTAGATTTTCGTGTTTTCCCGTTGCAATAATTCCGCAACCGTGCCGCTAAATTCCACGATTTTTACTCGTTTTTCCGCCGCAAAATCCAAAGCAAGCATTTCCTTTCTCTGTTCCACGGTAAAACAGGGTGTCTTGGTCGGGTTTACCAAAATCGCCACCACCACTTCGTCGAAAATTTTTAAACAATCTTCCACCAAAGCTTTATGTCCTAACGTCGGGGGATCAAAAGTCCCTGCAAACACGCATTTTTTTTCGTTATTCATGGGTTTCCTCCTTTCTAAAAAAGGTGAGATACGCCTTGCCGTATTTTCTCTCGTCGTACTTTTCCAAGCCCGCTATTTCGCCCTCGAAAGGACGGTCGCGTTCGTAAACGGCAACGCCGTTTTCCGTCAAAAGTCCCCTTTCGGCAATCTTCTTCAAAGCTTTTTCTCCGTAATCGAAACGGTACGGAGGATCGAGAAAAATAACGTCAAACTGACCGCCGACGCTCTCCAAAGCAATCAGATAATCACTGCCCATCAGCTTCGCTTCCTCGCCCCCTACGGGGATTTTCAGCATTGCAAGGTTCTTTTTCAAAATCGCCAAGCTATCCTTGGAACAATCGTTAAAAACCACCTCTTTCGCACCGCGCGATAAGCTCTCTAACCCAAGCGCACCACTGCCAGAAAACAAATCTAACACCCTCGCGCCGTACATTTTCAGCGCCAGGATATTAAACAGCGATTCTTTGGCTCTGTCCGAAGTCGGGCGCACCTCTTCGCCTGCAAAATCGGCAAGAATTCTGCTTCTGTATTTTCCACCGATGATTCTCATAACCACTCCTTACCGCGCACGCTTTTGCGCGTTCTTTCCCGTCTATCAACGTCTCTTCTTGGGTTTCGAACCAGGCAGAGCGCCGTAGTTTATCTTTTTGGGTTTGCTCGCCTCTGCTTCCGCGGCTTTATCCGCAAGAATCTGCTGACGAATCGCCTTATTTCTGCGCGCATAAGCGCCGCCAATATAGAACACGCCGTTCGCCACGATAGGCACAAGCGCAAAAAGACAGGACAGGAAATAGCTAACCGCCATACCCGTAGCATTCATGCAATAGAACGGAATAATTGACCAACCGGACAGCAAGAAAGCAACCAACGCGCCGCCGTTCAACTTTGCGTCAGGGCCAAGTTCAAACGACAACCCGAACACCACGCCCACGATTAAAGGGAGCAAAGCGTTGATACCGCCGATTAAAAAACCCTTCCAAACGCGGTATTCTTTCGCTTCCTTGTGCGAGGACATTTTAAAAGCGCTGCCATACATTTCCGCCGTCGAACGTTTGATGTTCCCCGAAACAAGCATTTCGTAATGTGAGCCGCCGTGCGCCCAAGCAATCAAAGCATTGTACGCCGCCGCACCGAGCACGCAAACCGCCGTCCATGCAATACTGCTACCGTTCCACTCCAACTCTTTCTTGCGGAACAAAAGCATCATCAAAATAAGGCCGGCGCAGATGTACATAAACATCGAAGGAATGGCAGCTTTTATCATCTGCCATGCGTAGCCAAAAAAGTATTTTATTTTCTTCTTAAAATTTGCCATTTTTCTTTTCTCCCGAAAATTTCGCTTGTAAAATAATCTCGTAAATACGCTCTTGAAACAGAGTTTTTCCCTTTTTTCAACCGCGGCTATCTTGCCGAGTATATACGACCTGCTTGTCCGTAACAATAACGTCTAATCTCTCGTCAAAAACCTCTATCGGCACTTCGCGAACATATTGAAAATCATAACAATACCCAATCCGTTTTGCCGTCGGATGCTTTGCTAAGTATCTATCGTAATACC
>JAZQGK010000053.1:0-2253 GCA_045539975.1 Candidatus Scatosoma sp.
AATTCTTCCGATTTTCTTCTTGTATCATACGAAATAACAACGCCGCGTGTCATCGCCTCTGCCCCAAGGCTCTTGACCCATTCCGCCAAGCCCTGCGTAGCGCGCATTACCGTATAAATATTCATTTCATTGATGCCATACCCAATAACCCCTCGCATTCCTGCCGTACCGAATTCCATCTCACCGCCGAAACGGTATTCAATTTCTTTTTCGTTGTCAGCAATGCTTACAAGCTCTTTTCTTCCCTCTTCATTCAAGCGAGAGTCATTTAACCAAGATTGGTAATTTGCGCGGTAGTCCATTCTATTCCTCCAATTTTTATTCTTTTTCTTAGATTATTTCTATCATGCAATATTTATGCATTTTCCGAGCTTTCCAATTCAACCTCGTTCGTTTTATCCTCTTCAGCCGTAATTATTTCAACAGTTTCCGTTTCCGTGCTTATGTAATCAAAGAAATGTTCACTATCGCCCTTATCGGGGTTGGCTGCAATCTTATCGTACGTGATAAAGTACTTCTTCCCTTTTATTGTATAGTAGCAAACGTACTGTTGGCAAATAAAGAAGAAATACGACGCCGGCAGCGTGATAATCAATGCACTACCGAACGTACAAATCGTTGCCACGACGTTCACGATAATCACAAAATATACGCTTGCGAAATACACGCCGAACACTTTTAATCTCTGCGTTTGCGCTTCTTTGCCTTGGGAACGCATCGCCTCTTTTAACGAAGCCCCGTTTGTCAATGCCGGCATCCAATAAGCGGTGAACGTCAGCTTGAACGCTTGGCAAATCACAATCAAAGAAATACTGCAGAATATGCCCAAAAACACAGGCAATATCGACAACATAAAACAACAAAGCACTGCGATGATAACGTCGAAAGCAAATACCACGGGCACGTAGACAAGAGAATACACAGAAGCTTTCCCCAAATTGGAAATAATGCTGGTCGCAAACGGCATCTCGGCATACGTTGACATTTTATCGTTCAGCAACGAACCCACCGTAAAATGGCACAGCGTATCCACAAAACGTTTCAATATGTATACGAAGACAAACCCCACAATCGTCAAAACAATCTCTAACGTCATGGACGAAAGCAGCTTTTCTACCTGTTGGAACGAACCGTTGCTACCTAAAATTGCCTCTTTCGCCGATTCCATGCCGACACGGTTTAACGACACAAAGCATTTCACAAACTCTTTCCCGTTTTCAAGTAAAGTTTGCACTTGCTCACTATTCCAAAATTTCAACATTTCGGGCAATACAAATGCACAACAAAGAGCGATGGCGATTAATGTGACGATACATTTATACAACAACATTTTATAAACGTATTTAAAATTTTCTATTAATAATCTTAAACTATTGCGAAAACGCATATGATTTCCCCTCGCTCCTTATTTCTGATAATACCGAATCAAGTCTGCTCTTTCCATGTTATCGCGGTCAAAATAAGCAATTTGCATGCGCACACAGAATACCATTATCATACAAGTATACACCAACGTCGTCCATATCAAAAAGGCAGCCGACGTTGGTATAAAAGCCGCACATATCGCCAACAAAAGTTCTACTCCTAATAACGCGAGCATTTGTCCGCATACCATCAACCACTTGACCGGGGTTACCAGTTGGTAGGAATAGTGCAAGGCCTCAAAAGCGGCAAAGCCGGTAATTTGCATGCAGGGCAGCCATAAATAAATGGAGCTTACGGCAAACAACAGCAAGACGTGCATTGCCAAATACACCAAACACGCCAAAATATACGCAAGCACCGCCACCGTGATACGAGAGAAGAAGAATAACAACGCCGACAACAATAACGACCAAACCTCGTAAATTGCTAAAAGCAACAACACGTAGCCAAGCGTAGACAGGAAATTATCGTTAATTTTATTCCAAATCCCGTTAAACGTGCGTTTTCCGATTCGGAAATGCTTTTCTAAAATCGCCATCATCAATGCCATACAAGGCACAATGACTATCACGCCAAACAGACCAAATACGACGCCTTGCCAAGACCCAACGTTAAGCACGGAAATCGCACAGAATAAATCGCCAAACGTCCATTCCAATAAATTGCCGTGGTAAACGGCTTTCAACACGTTAATTATTGCCTCTTCGTCCGTGGAAACAGACAGAAATAAAGCAGGGATAATTGCAAAGGGGAGCAAATATATTAAGTTTTTTACTACATATTTTGCAGACTGCGCAGTATATTTCATAATAAAACCTCTTTTTTGAT
>JAZQGK010000054.1:0-3205 GCA_045539975.1 Candidatus Scatosoma sp.
TACTTAAAAGGCACAACAAAAAGATTATTACCATAAAAGGAGAAAACAACTATGAATTTTAACAGCACGGTAAAAGGTAGTGAATTAGAAGGCTTCTATCCTGCAGGATGGGATTTTGACAAAATCGACGCGTGTATCGACGCGCCCGAAAAGATTACGGAAAGACAATCGCACTGGAACGCAGGATTTACGCCCGTTCAATGCAATAGCCTTGGCGAATTTGAAACGTACATGGGACATGAAATCGCAATGCAAATCAAGCTTGCGAAGGATAGAAACGAAAAGATTGCGTTCATTCTTCCCGTAGGCCCTATGGGTATGTATAAATGGGTGGTATATTTCCTTAAAGAATGGAAAGTTTCCTGCGAACACGTCTATACCTTCAATATGGACGAATGGGCGGACGGCGAGGGGAATACGCTTGCCCCCGATAATTCGGGCGCATTCCAATATGCAATGGAACAAGCATTGTTCAATCCCCTTGGTGAATTGACCGTTCCCAAAACGCAGAGAAATTTTGCAACGAAAGAAAACCTGCCTACCTATCCTGAAAAGATTGCCGCTTTGAAAACGGAAGGGGCAAAACTCGTACTCGTTTACGGTATCGGCAGAATGTGCCATATCGCATTCTGGGAACCCACGTTTGCGGCAGATTATGCGAGTGCAGAAGAATGGGAAAAAGCTCCTTATAGAATTGCGGCAAAAATTCATCCCTTGACGGTGGAACAGAACGCTTTGACGAGCTTTAAATCGCGTACTACGCTCGTACCTTGCAGAGCAAATACGATTGGGCCTGGCTTGTTCTTGCAGGCAGATTATGCAATCGGCGGTGCGGATGGAACACTTGGACGCGGTATGCAATGGCAGGGTATGTCCTTGTGGATGACTTTGCGTTATGGCAAAACGCCTTGGATTACGTCGTCTTATATTCCTACGCTTGCAGGCAGGTTATTCTTCTTGAAAGAATTGGCAGGACCGCTTGTAGCAGAGTGCAACTAATATGAAGAGTGGTATTGCAGTAGCCGGAAGTATTCTCGTTGACAAAATCAACGAGATTTCCTCATACCCCAAATCGGGGGAATTAACAAAAATCAAAAACGTGCAAAAATCGGTGGGCGGTTGTGTACCGAACGTTGCGATTGACTTAAAACGCATTTGCCCCGAATTGACGGTAAAAGCGGTCGGTAAGGTTGGCGACGACGAAAACGGCAAATACGTCACCGAAGTGTTTCAAGCAAACGGCGTAGAAAGTAGCGGTGTCACGCTTGGAACGGATTCGACGAGCTTTACCGAAGTGATGAGTATTACTGGCGGTCAGCGTACCTTCTTCACCTACGCAGGCGCGAGCGCGGAGTTTGGCGTAGACGACGTTGATTTTGACGCTCTTGGCGTGGAAATGCTGCATTTGGGGTATTTTTTGCTTTTGGATAAAATCGACAACGGCGACGGCTTGAAGTTGCTCAAAAAAGCAAAGGCTTGCGGAGTGAAAACGTCGATTGATTTGGTTAGTGAAAACTCGGATAGATACTCCCTTGTGTTACCTTGCTTGCCGTACGTGGATAACTTGATTATCAACGAGGTGGAAGCAGGTGCGTTGATGGGGATTGCTCCTAAAAGAGAAAATCTTGTCGAAATTGCAAAGAAGTTGAAGGCTTATGGCGTGCAGGAAAGAGTAATCATTCACACCCCCGAAGTTGGTGTTTGTGTGTCCGAAAACGGCGTTGAATGCGTGCCTTCCTATGCACTTCCCGATAATTTTATTGTAGGGACGACAGGGGCTGGCGATGCGTTTTGCGCAGGAGCGTTGTTCGGTATTTACCAAAACAAAACAGATAAAGAAATTTTAGAATTTGCTTCGGCGTCGGCTGTCGCGGCGTTATCTGGCGCGGATGCGACCAGCGGACTTCGTGAAGAAAAAGAAATACAAGAGCTTTGCAAAGGATTTAAAAGGAAAGAAATATGTTAGTCAATTTGAAAGAAATTTTGAAGATTGCAGAAGAAGATAAAAGCGCAATCGGTATGTTTAATGCAACGGGATTTGATAGCTTGCAGGCTGTAATCGGCGCAGCGGAAGAACTCAATAAACCCGTAATTATTGCGCACGCGGAAGTACATAATGTGTATAACGACATTTCGATGGTCGGCCCTGCGATGGTAGCGGTTGCGCAAAGCGCGAAAGTTCCTGTATGCGTACACCTTGACCACGGTACGTCGCTTGATATGGTTTATAAGGCGTTGCGCCTTGGTTTCACTTCCGTGATGATGGACGCGTCTGCGCTTCCTTACGAAGAAAACCTGCGCCTTACGAAGATGATTACCGAAGCTGCGCATTCAATGAACGTGAGTGTGGAAGCGGAGCTTGGCAGACTTGTAACGGGCGAAGCCGGTAGCGGTGAAGAAATGGTGGGCGCAAAAGCGGAAGATTTTTATACTCGTCCCGACGAAGCGGAATCATTCTGCGCGGCGACGGGTATTGACGCATTAGCGATTGCATTTGGTACAGCGCACGGATTTTATTCGGCACAACCCAAGCTTGATTTTGACGTAATCAAAAATTGTGCAAAAGCAACGGGCTTACCGCTTGTTATGCACGGTGGCAGCGGGGTTTCCGAAGAAGGGTTCAAGAAAGCGATTGAAAACGGTATCCGCAAGATTAACTACTATTCGTATATGTCGAAAGCAGGCTATATGGCGGCGAAGAAAACGATTGAAAGCGGTTCGACGAATTACTTGCACGACGTAGAATACGCTGCAATGCAAGCGATGAAAGAAGGCGTGAAAAAGGCGATCAAGGTGTTTTCACACGGCGTGTAAATGAACGAGAACTTAGATGAAATCAAATGATGCTGTTGCGATTGGCATTTTGACACTATAAAAAATTAAGGAGGATAGGGAAATGCTTGAAGCATTGACGGGAAAAGATGTACGTTGTATAGCGTATCCTTGCGGCGGCGTGAACAATGTTCTAATTGTAAATGCTTGCAATTTTGCCTTTTCTATGTTATAATCGAGAACAGTTTGAATAAATAATTTTTATATTATCTTAAAAATAGGAGTTCGATGCGCGTATAAAAGTAATCAGTTTTAATATTCGATGTGTAGATGATGAAAATGGTAACAGCATTCAAGAAAGAGCGCCGCGACTTTCCATGATAACGACGCCATATGACGCTGACGTAATCGGTTTTCAAGAATATACACCGTT
>JAZQGK010000055.1:0-4522 GCA_045539975.1 Candidatus Scatosoma sp.
CGAGACTTCTAAGCGCGACCAGTCAGTTGCTTTTCACCGTATGAAAATTGAACGAGCCAAAGAAATTTGCGACACCGACACTGCCGACGCCAGATTAAAACGCGCCGACCTTGTCTATCTGCTTGAACGTTACTTTAACGACAATCCGCCGACCAAAACCAAAACGCTCAGATTCAGCGGCGGATCATTCGGCTATCTCAAAAGCTCGACGAAATTTTTCTTCAACGGCGAGGAAGTCAATTCGGACAATAAAAATATGCTTGACTTCGCCAAAAGTCAAAACCGTCATGAATTCGTTAAAGTCAAGGAGATACTCGACTGGGCTAAATTAAAGAATGCAATCGATTTTGACGGCGACAAAGTTTTCTTCACTGATACCGGCGAGATTATTGACGGACTTCGCGCCCAAAAATCTTTCAGCGTCAAAACAACCTAATCTTGTACCGGAGGCAACCAATGACAATCGAACATGAAGGAATCAAAGTCACGGCGACCAACTTCACGCCGCCGCTTGACGAACTCAAAGCTTACGTCCCCCGCGCCCGCGAACTCGTCACCGAAAGCGAAGGCGCGGACGTTGCCGACAACATCACGTCGGTGACCGTCACCTTGTGCGACGACGGCGGCATTGATTTAAGCTACGTCGCGCACGGGCAAAAGTTTGAACGTATCAGACGTATAACGGGCTATTTGACGGGCGACCTTAACAGTTGGAACGACGCGAAAAAATCTGAAGAACACGACCGCGTTAAGCACAATCCCAAAATCTAAGGAGGCGACAGGTATGCCCAGACCAATTAAATTTCGCGGACGCGCCATGAACGGCGATTTTGTTTACGGTTTGTTGACGAAGAAAAAAATTCGTTCAAGCGGTGAAATCCGTTGGGCTATCGCAACGGGCAACTGCACGGCGGGCGAAACCGTTCCCGTCAACGAAAATTCAATTGCCCAACTTGTCGGATACGATTCGGCGGACAATGAAGTTTACGAAGGCGACACGCTTGTCAATCACAACTTCGAAGTCGATTTTTTCACTGCTGTGCTGTTCGATGGCGTCATTACCAATGAAGGCTTTGTACACGACATTCCAATCGAAATACTCGAACTCAAGGAGGCAAAACAATGAAACTTTCAATCCGTCAGCGCGTACTTGACCCCGTCACGGGGCTCATGGTTACCAAAATCGAACAAGTCACGGGCGAACTCGGCTCAGGTATCACCGACCGTAACGGCAAAGAAATCTTCGAGGGCGACATCGTGAAAATTCACGACGCCGAAGGAAGAACAACCTTTGAAGACGGCTCATTTTTTATCAACGACAGACCAATCTGGCGGCTCAAATCATCTGACCTTGAAGTCATCGGACATGTGGAGGATACGAAATGAAATATTTGCTTTTTACTTTGACGATGCCCGGCGTTCCGTCGTGGAATGGACACTGGACGGGCGAAAATGACAGTTATGTTCGCTCTCGTTCTTTCACCGATACCGAATTTGAAAACTTGCCGCCAAATCTCGTAGGCGAACATTTCTATCGCTGGAACGACGGCTGGGAAGCTTGCGTCAGCGTTAAAGTTGTCAGCAAGAAAACCAAAGAAAAACGCCTAAAAAATTCAGCCGGCTTTTGCGGCTACGATTGGATGATTGATTCGCTTTTGAAGAGTGGCGAAATTAAATCCAAATATGATTAAGTTCAGCGCGCAGATTATGCCAGTCCCGTTCCCGCGCCCGCGTTTCAATTCGGATACTAAAGGCGTCTACAATTCGGCGCGTTACACCGACTTCAAAAACGCAATCGGTTTGATAGCGCGTCGCGCTATGGACGGTCGGGAACCTTTTACGGGCGAAATAAAAATCCACGCCGATTTTTATCGTCACAAGCCGAGACCCAAAAAGGGAGCCAAACCGCAAGTTTCTTTTATCGGCGACGGCGACAATTATTTGAAAGCCGTGATGGACGCGCTTATCGGCATTTGTTACGTCGACGACCGCCAAATCACTGACTTTAGCGGCAGAAAAATTTTCGGCGAACCACACGTCGAAATCGAATTGGAGGCGATAACGTGAAGTTCATCAAAATCAATGACCATTATATATCCGTCGCGGCTATTCGAGGACTTACTGTCTCGCGCCGATTTGACTTCGGAGCTTTTTCTGTAGTGGCTTCGATTAGCGAAACTGAATATGAGAAGCTTTACACGAGCAAAAGCGAAGCCGAAGCCCGGGCGTGGCTTGATGAATTCGTCTTCAAACTCAACGCGGAGAATTGAACGTCGGAGGATACTCAAAACGGGTATCCTCTTTGACGCGTTCAAAGGAGCGATTTATATGACCAGAGCAGAACTGATTGAACGTATCGCAATCCGAAACAAAATCCCGAAACCAACCGTCGCGACCGTCATTGACGCGGCAATCGACGAAATCAAAATCGCGCTTGTCGGCGGCGGCGAAGTTGTCTTGCCGGGATTCGGAAAGTTCAGCGTCAAACATTGCGCCGCACGTATCGGGCAAAATCCGCGCACGGCAGAAGACCTCATAATCCCGGCACACAAACGCCCGCACTTCACGGCAAGCAAATCTTTTAAAGCGGCGGTGAAGTCATGACAGCCGAAAATTGGTTGCCGATACCCGTTGCGCCCAAATACGAAATCAATCAGCGCGGCGACGTTCGCAACATTCGGACAGGCAAAATTATCAAACCGTTTGCGCCGAAAGGACACCCTCAAGACAAGCGTTTTCGCTTATTCGTAGGGAAGAGCCGCTGGGCAAAACATTTTCATCAAACGGCGTTGTTGTGGCTCGTGCACGGAGTTATTCCGAAGCGCGAAACTTATTCGCGAATTGCTGTACCCGTCATCGTCAGTTGCGGCGGCGAAAGATATTACTTCGATTCGTGTAATCAAGCCGCACAATTCATTGCACGCCGCGAACATTATTCAGCTGAATATGTCGGGCACTTGTTCGCCCAACGCCGCGAAGAAATTTTCGGTTGGAAAATCAACTATCAGAGGTGACGCAAATGAAAATTATCGAACCGTCGGTAGAACTTATCGACGACATCAACCCCGCGCAGATTCTTGCCAAACTCGAACGTTGCGGCAAAGTCAGCCGTAAATCGAAGTTGGGCGACGCTGAAAATTTCGTTCGCTCAATCATCAAGCGCGGACATGAAAGCGTTCTTGAACACGTGTCCTTGACGTTTCACGTTGTCTGCGACCGTGCGATTCAAAATGAACTCGTTCGTCACCGCCACGCAAGTTTCACCGTCGAATCACCGCGATACGTCGAATACGACGAGTTGACTGTTATCAAACCGTTTTCAACGCCCGACGGCAACGACTTCACTTTTTGGCACATGATGAGAGACGCCGAACGAAATTATCTGTTTCTCGTTGAGCAAGGAGTACTGCCCGAAATTGCCCGCGCTGTCTTGCCGCTTTGTTTGGCGACGGAACTTTACATGACGGCGAACTTACGCGAACTGCGACATATCTTGAAGTTGCGCACCGACAAAGCCGCTCATCCGCAAATGCGTTTCGTCGCGGGACAAATCTTTGAAATTCTTCGGGACAAATTGCCCGTCATCGTGGAGGACATAACGCCATGAACTTTGAAGAAATTTCGGACGTGTTCAAAGTCGCCGACGACTGCAACAACTATGCCGCCCGGCTCGCTCGCCAACACAAATTCTCCGTCTTTGACAGCGACGGCAAAAAAATTCTTCAGGCGCGGGAACTTCCCAAACGCGAATATGACGGTACGCCCAACAAGGAAGTTCAAAAACTTTTGCGTTCACTAACCAAACACGACATCGCAAACCAAGCGTTCATAATGGGCATCGCTTACGGTGCCGCGCTTTGTGCAATTCACCGCTCCGACGAGGAGGACGACGAATCATGAAAAAACGAATCTCAATCACGTTGTCGCCCGAAATCGTCAAGCGCGCCAAAATCGAAGCCGTCAAATCCGACACCAAACTTTCCACGCTGATTGAAAAACTTTTGCGCGAGTGGCTCAATGAACGGTTATCAAACTTGCAAATTCTACTTTTATGAAAGGAGCTGTCACCGTGAGCGAAATTATTCTGCGCCCGTATCAGCAGAAATTTATCGACGACGTTCGAGCGGAATTCGGACATACTAGACGCGTTGTCGGCGTCGCCCCCTGCGGAGCCGGCAAAACCATTATGACAGGTTGGATGATTCGTCAGTCACTCAGTAAAGGCAAACGCTCAATTTTTTTCGTGCACCGTGACGAACTCATTGCTCAAACTGCAAAAACTTTTTACGAGCTTGATATTCCATTTGGCATTATCGCCGCAGGGCATAAAATGAAACTTGACGAATATGTTCAAATCGCCAGCGTTCAGACGCTTGCCAAAAGAATTGAAAAAGTGCCGACGCCCGACTTTCTCATCTGCGACGAGTGCCATCACATTTTGGCGAAGACTTACAAAAAAATTCTCGACGCTTATCCGAACGCTTATTTACTCGGCGTCACTGCCACGCCTCAGCGCATGGGC
>JAZQGK010000056.1:0-20598 GCA_045539975.1 Candidatus Scatosoma sp.
AGTAAATATCCCCCACTTTAGTGGGGGATATTTACTTAGTTATTTTGTTTTATTATTGTTATAAGATTATATATAATTTCAGGTCGGAAAGTTTTGTACTTTTTATTGAAATTGAATTTGTCTTATAACATTATTCGCTAATTACTCACCTTTGAAGGGGAGAAGAGCCGTAATTCTTGCACGCTTAATAGCTCTTGCAAGGGTTCTTTGGTGTGCAGCGCACGTACCGCTCATTCTGCGGGGAATGATTTTACCGCCTTCCGTGATAAATTTCTTCAAACGATTTACGTCTTTGTAATCGATTACGTCAAGCTTTTCCTGGCAGAATGCGCATACCTTTTTACGGGGCGCTTTCTTATATACCTTTTTTACGGGTGCTTTTTCTTCCATAACTTTGATACTCCTTTAATTATTTTTCTTTCCGAAAATATCAGAAAGGAATGTCGCTGTCGTCGTCCATTGCTTGAAGCGTGGGCTTCTTCTTGGGCGCAGACGCGCGAGGCGTGTCGGCAACGTCGTCGAACGAATCACCGCTCGTTTTCGGCGTAAGGAATTCGCAATCCTGGACAATAATGTCAACTGCGGTGCGTTTTACGCCTTGGTTGTCTTCGTAGTTGCGAAGCTGAATGCTGCCGCTTACTGCAACCTTGTTGCCTTTCTTGGTATAACGTGCAATCGTTTCACCCAAACCGCGCCATGCGGTACATTCAAAGAAGTCCGTCTGACGTTCGCCGTCTTGCGAAGAATAGGGGCGCTGAACCGCAATAGCGAAGCGGCACATCGTTACGCCCGAAGGGGTTTCGCGAGTTTCAGGATCGCGCGTTAAGTTTCCGATTAAAAATACTTTGTTCATAATTTTCCTCTTATCTTAGTTGAGTTTCGTGATCAAGCGTCTTACTACGTCTGCGTCGATGAGTGCGATACGCTTAAGCTCTTCTACAACTTTGCCGTCTGCTTCGAACGTCATGAGAACGTAATACGATTCGTTCTTAAACTTGATAGGGTAAGACGTTTTTTTCGTACCCCACTTGTCGGAAGAAATAACAGCGCCGCCCATCGAAGTAACTACGTTTTCGAATTTAGCGATTTTGCTGTCCTTTGCTTCGTCGGACAAATCGTTGTTGAGCAAATAAAGCATTTCGTATTTAGCCATATTTTTCACCTCCTGGTCTTATTCGGCATATCCTGCCCTGATATGCAAGGTAAACGGCCTTTTTTGACCGTGCGGAATTATTATAGACGATTTCCCGAAAATAGTCAATCGATTTTTACTCTTTTTTGTAAGAAATAAAGGGGATTTTGACAAAAAAAGACGGAAACTTTTCGTTTCCGCCGATTTTTTGTTTTTAGTCGGGCAATTTACCCAAAAGAGCGTCGACGTATTGCAACATTTCGTCTACCGTCAAATCGCCAAGCGTCGTCTTGCCGGGGAAGGAAATGCCGATGCTTTGACCCATAATAGAGGTGCGGATTTTCGTGGTCAACATGTCGTCGCTGAGGTTGGATAAGATACCGTCTTTCTTCAAATCTTTCAAGGACGCGTTATGTATGTTCGCCTGCATGTTGTCAATCATCTTCTGCATATCCGTGATGGTGATCGAATCGTCCACTTTGCCCGTTGCGGGGTTCGTCAAAAGATATTTCCAAGAACCTTTCAAAGTAACGCCGTCTGCTTTATAAACTTCGTCTTTGTAGACTTCAGCTACTTTCAAGGTAGCGATTTTGTCGGGCAAGCTTTCAATCGTTTCGTTCTTGACGTGTTTCAGGAAGATGTTGCCGTCTAACATGTCGTCGTCAAACACTTCGCCGATGGTAATCGTGTTGACGAGTTTTTCAATCGTGTTTTCTTCGCCCATCAAATCCGCGATGCTGGTCGGGGTGTAGTAAAGGTCCGTGAAGTTACAAATCTGTACGGATACGCCGTTTGCCAAAGTTTTCGAACCTTTACGCGTATAGCTGTATTCCTTGCCGTCTGCATCGGTGTAAATTTTAGCGTCAACGTTTACCGAAACGCCCGAAATCAATTTTTCGCTGTCGTCATAGATTTGAGTGGGGTCGTTTTTAGCGTAATAGAACACTTTTCTAAGCATTTCTACGTCGTCTTTCACGCCGTCGCCGTTGGTGTCTACTTTTTTATACTGTTCGTTTTCCTTACCGAAGAGCAAACGCATTACGATTTTGCTGTCATAGCTACTTTCCAAACCGATAACGTCCACGAGGAGAATGTCGCCGAACAGAGCGGACATTTCCGTTTCGGTCAGTTCGCCGATGGTCGTTTTCTTCGCGCCGTTAATCATTTCCACTTTGCCGTCTTCGTTGATAACGTAATCGACGTTTTCGCGGCCGTAGCAGATGGAGAGGAAGAGAGGGGAAAGCGTTTCGCCCGTGAATGCGGTGAGCAAATCGCCTGCCGCCGCGTCTTTCAAGCTGGATTGAAGGTATGCAAGCAAGCCGTTATCGCCCTTGATAGGGGTGTAGAGAATGCCTTCCGTGGACATGGGAATGCCGTATCCTTCCAAAACGCCGACGAGGTTGTCCACCGTTTCGCCTACTTTCGGGGAGATTTCATTCAAAGCCGCGAGGTTTGCGTCTTCGCCGCTGAGATTTCCGATTGTGCCGCCGATATCGCCGAGCATTTCACCGATTTTCATTTCAGCGTACTTTTTATTGAGAAGTCCTGCGGTTTCTTCGCCGTTCTCGTCCGTCGAGCCGAACAACACTTCATAAAGCCCTGCGCCGGTAAGGCTGTCTACGGTATTTACCGTTTCGTCAACCGGTTTGGTCGCTACGAAGTAAGCCGCGCCGGCAACCGCGCCGAGTACGGTGAGAATCCCCAAAAGGAAACCGAGAAAGACGCACAAAAATTTAACGCCTGCACCGCCTTTTTTCTTCTTCTTTTTCTGTTTTGTAGGTGGTTCGTTCGTCGGGATTGTGGTGTTCGTGCCTGCGACGAAATTAGGATCTTGGATGTCTGCCATAGAATTTACTCCTTATCAATGTTTTGTTACTATGTCAACTGATGTCAATCATTTCATTCATTATATAACAAAGCATAGGAAAAAGCAAGTGTTTTTTAAAAAAAGCAAAAGAAAAAAAGGCGTCGCGGCGTTTTTCCGCGATACCTTTTTAAGGATTTTTTGTTAAATTATGTAACTTTGCGCAAGCTTTGGAAAAAATTGCGCAAAACGCACGCAAGCCCCCGCTTGCAATTTTATGCAAAAATGGGAATGGTTGCAAGGAAGATAACGTCCTTTCTTTCCGCTGCGTCCGCTTCCGCAAGCACGAACGCTTTTTTATGAATGATGCCGCCTGCCTTGGTGACAAGGTCTTCCAAGCCCAAAAGGGAGGCGCCGGTGGAAACCACGTCGTCTACGATGCCGACTTTTTTGCCTTTAATGAGGTCAACGTCGTGCTTGGAAAGGTATAATTTCTGTTCCTTGCCCGTCGTGATAGAGGACTGAATGGTAATTTCAATCCCGTCTTGCATGTACAACTTTTTCGTCTTTCTTGCCACTGCGTAATATCTTTGTCCCAACTCACGCGAAACGCAATGAGTCAGCTGCAAGCCTTTGGATTCCGCCGTAATCAACACTTCGCAATCGGAAAGCTCTTTTGCGAGCTCTTTCGCGCAGTGTTCGGTGAGTTCGTTATCCCCATGCAAATTAAAAAATGCAATAGAAATGCCGCTGGGCAGGGGGAGAACGGGAAGATCGGCTTTAAAACCTCTGATGTCTACGGTATGCACTTTCATAACAATGCTCCTTTTTCTGGCGTTGGATACGTGCTGGATTTTTGCACGCTCGTTTGTATCGCTCTTTGGATATATTATAACACGTTTTTTTGTAAAAGTAAATGATTTGAGGGGATTTTTAAAAAGGTTTTCCGGAAAAGGCACGGAAGGGTTTTGACGGGTTGACTTTTTTGCTTTGTCGGGGTATAATAAGAGAGAAAGAAATGCAGGAGGCGCGCGGTGAACGAAATAACGGCGATTACGCCGCAGGTCAAGGACAAAACGCGGTGCAATATTTACGTGGACGGAGCTTTTTATTGCGGTTTGACGCTGGAAACGACGGTGAAAAACCGTCTGAAAGTAGGGCAAATCGTCAACAAGGGGTTTTTGGCGGAAATTCAGTTGGAAAGCGAAAAAAATGCGGCGTTTGATAAGGCTTTGACGCATTTATCCGCCACGCGGAAAACGGAGAAACAAATCCGCACCTATTTGCAGGGCAAGGGCTATCTTTCCGCGGTGATTGATTACGTCGTGGAAAAATTGCGTTCGTATAATTTCCTAAACGACGGGGAATATGCCGAGGCGTACGTGGAAATGGCGGCGAAACGCAAGGGCGGAAAGCTCATTCGCATGGAGCTGCGCGGAAAGGGAATTTCGGACGCGGAGATCGACGGCGCGTTGGAAAGTTTGGACGGGGAAACCGAGCTTTCGGCGGCAAAAGATATCCTGCATAAGTATATGCGCGGCAAGGTTGCAGACGTGCCTACCTTACAAAAGGCGTATCGGTATTTGATGGGGAAGGGCTTTGATTATGACGTTGCCAAACAGGCTTTGGCGACGCTTGGAGGGATAGAAGAAGATTAAAATGGGGCAGGCAGGTACGCGATGAACGAAAAAAAGAGAGCAAAACGTATCCATTTAAAAGAGGTGGAGTCTACCCATCTTTATGCCTTGGCGCGGCGCGGCGAGGGTCGGGATTTGATTGTGACTGCGCGGCGTCAAACGGGCGGGATGGGCACGAAAGGACGGTCGTTTGTGTCCGCCGAGGGCGGCGTGTATTTGTCCTCGCTGCGTTTTTTTGATAATCTTCCTGCCAAGCAAGCGTTTGCCTTGATGGCTTCGGCGGCGGTTGCCGTTTGCGAAACGTTGGAAAGCTTTGGCTTAAAGCCCATTATCAAATGGGCGAACGACATTCACGTCAACGGCAAAAAAATCTGCGGAATCTTGACGGAAAACAGCTTATCAGAACAAAAAATTCAATGCGCGTTGACGGGAATCGGGCTCAACGTAAACAATCCGTTGCCCGATTCGCTTTCCGATATCGCCACGAGTATGTATTTGGAAACGGGTAAAAAAATTTCCGTGCGCAAGGTGACGAGACGGTTGCTTGCCAACTGGAAAAAGCCCAAGGGAGTCGAGGCGTACTTGGCTCGGCTGGGGTATATGGGACGAGAGGCGGAATTGTTGGTGGGCGACGAACGGTTGCGTTGTACCCTGCTTTCCGTGGATAACGAGGGTGGCTTGACGGTGAAAACGGACGGACAAACCAAGCGTTTTTTTGCGGCGGAGGTCTCTCTGTTGCTTTGATGGCGAGAAAAAGGAGCTACGAAAAGGAACTACTATGTATATATTGACAAACGACGTAAAAAAGATTGACGACGTGTACGTGCGGCAGGTTTTGCCCAAACGCAAGCGCGATTCCCACAAAGGAACCTACGGCAAAGCCGCCATCGTGGCAGGCAGCGAAGAATATTCGGGCGCGGCGTATTTGGCTGCGAAGGCTTGTCTGCGTTCGGGCGCTGGATATACGACGTTGTTTTTGCCCAAAAACTTGTTTTCGGCGTTCTTATTACGCGCTCCGGAATTGCTGCTGAAAAGCACGAACGACGGGGGCAGGTACGCGTTCAAGGAAGAAATCATGCAAACTCTGCTCGCGTACGACAGCATCGCGTACGGCATGGGCATGGGCGCTACGGAAGACACGGCGAGGGGTGCGGTATACCTCTTGCAAAACTATGAGGGGAAACTTATTTTAGACGCCGATGGGCTGAATGCCTTGGCGTATTATCAAAAAGACGGGTTAAAAACTCTACTCCAAAACAAAAAATGCGCCGTGGTCATCACGCCGCATGTCAAGGAGTTTTCAAGACTGTCGGGGTATTCGGTTGCGGAAATTGAACAAAACGGAGCGGAGCTTGCCAAAACGTTTGCCAAAGAGAATGGGATTACCGTATTGCTTAAAAATGCCTGGACCATCATCACGGACGGGGAAGAAGTTTTGCTGAATACGATGGGAAATTCCGGCCAAGCCAAGGCAGGCAGCGGCGACGTGCTGTCGGGCGTTATCGCAGGAATCAGCGCTATGGGCGCAACGGTGAAAGACGGGGCTGCAAGCGGTTGTTACCTTGCCGGCAAAGCCGCCGAAATCGCCGTGAAAGAACGCGGTGAATATTCGTTGCTTGCCACGGACGTGATTGAAGAGCTTGGGCATGCCTTTACGTCTGTTTTTTTCGGGCGGTGAAAAGGGATAAGACAGGGTAAGACGCAAAATTACTGTTTGCCGAAGATGCGCGTAAAGATAGCGGCAAGGACCAGCAGCGAACCGAACGCGAGATAATAGTACGGAAAGGGGGTTAGCCGGGAGAGGAGCAGGACGAGAGTGCCGCTTAAAAGGAATCTTCGGGAGTTGGATTTGGAAAACCATAATTGAAAAGAAAATTTTTTCCGTTTTTCCCGTGGGGTATCTCCCAAAAAAGAGTCGGGGAAGGCATCGGCGGCGCGCACGGCTTGAAAGATGTCGTCGCCGTTTTTTATTTGGATATCAAACCGCTCGCAAAGGTCTTTGGCGGTTTCATCGACACGGGAGCAGAGCAGGATTTTCGCGCGGTTGGTCTTTAATCTGGCGAACGAGGAAAGCTCGTCCGCGGCAACGGGTGCGAAGGTGAAACGGATAAAATACACTTCTCCAGGCGAGGTGATGCGCGCTTTCCCCGTGCGTTTAAAAGGGACGTTGGCGTTTTGTTCGGAGAGCAAGCGGATAAAAAAATCGGTATTCCGCTCGTCGCCGGAGAGCGCGAGATGCAATAAAAGTTTTTCCTTTTTCTCCGCTTCGGATTTTTTCAAGAATAGATTTTTCCTGCGAGAGGATAAGTACGCGCCGACGGAAAGAGTGACCAAACCGCCGCAGATAGCGGCAAGGGTAATTGCCGGTGCAAGCGGTACGCGAAGGTGGCGGAATAGCAACAAGGTCAGCAAAAAAGAAACGAAAAAGGTGAAAATGAGGTCGGAAATAAAAGCAAGTTTTTTCATGCATTGATTTTTGACGGATTTTTTTGCTTATAAACTTGAAAAAAAGAAAAAGATATAGTATAATGTAAAAAAGCCCACGAAAAATCCGTGGGAGAGAGGTTTTATGAGGATAGCAGTTTTCGGCGGGTCGTTCGATCCCGTGCACACGGAACATATCCGCCTGGCGCAGGCGGCGATTAAAGAGCTTGGCTTAGACAAGCTGTTTCTCATGCCCGCGCACGCTCCTCCGCATAAACGCGGCAAGCGGTTGTCCCCGGATGAGGCTCGGTTGGAGATGTGCCGGATTGCGGCGCAGGATGAACCTAAGATAGAGGTCAGCGACCACGAGATAGCCAACGGGGGAACGAGCTATACCTATCTCACTTGTCGGCATTTTCGCGCTCAGTACCCGGATGCGGAAATTTTTTGGATTGTCGGTACGGACATGCTGCGCGATTTCCCCACTTGGAGAAACCCCGAGGATATCTTGCAAAACGTAACGTTGGCAGTCTGCGGGCGCGACGAGGCGCAATCGGAGTGGTGGCAGGACGAACAACCTCTATTTTTTGCGCGTTTTGGAAAGAATTTTCAGCCCTTTTGCTATAACGGCGCGGACGTTTCCTCAACGAAAATCCGTGTGTTGGCAGGCGCGGGCTTGCCGTTGACTCCCTACGTGGACGAACGAGTGCAAGCGTATATTCAAACGCAGGGCTTGTATCTTGTCCCCAACGCCAAAGCGGCTCTTGATTTGGAAACGCCGCAAAGGCAGGCGCATAGTTTGCGCGTGGCGGAATTTGCCGCCCCCAAAGCCGTGAAATTAGGGATACCAGAACACAAGGCGATTGCCGCGGCGCTCTTTCACGATTGCGCGAAGAATCTCGATGCGGATTCGCCCTATTTAGAGGGCTTTGAACCGCCCAAGGAGTGGGGAAATATCCCCAAAGACGTCTATCATCAGTTTGCCGGGGCGTACGTGGCGGAAAAATTTTTCGGCGTGACGGACGAGGATATTTTGAATGCTATCCGTTATCACACCAGCGCCAGAGAGGATATGAGCGATTTGGAGAAACTCATTTTTTTGGCGGATATGTTGGAAGAGGCGAGGACGTACCAAGGCGTGGACGAACTGCGAGCAATTTACGCAAACGAGGGTTTGGACGCGTGCTTGACGGAGGCTTTGCGGCAGACTTTGTTGTTTTTAGAAAAAAAAGGCGGGGAAATCTATCCCCTGACGAAAAATGCGTATGAATTTTATGCGCAGAAAAGGAAAAACTACCTTACGGAGGAGAAAATATGAGTCAAGTAACCAGTAAAAATCTAGCCATCGAGATATGCAAAGCGCTTGCGGACAAACGCGGCAAGGACATCGTGGCGTTATACGTGCGCGAAAAAACCGACCTTTGCGATTATTTCATTATCGCCAGCGGTAGCAACGCACCGCAAATCCGCGCGATGGGCGAACGCGTTGAAGAGTTGGTGGAGAAAAATTTAGGCCTCGTTCCCACTCGCACGGAAGGCGTCCGCGACGGGCGTTGGGCGGTTGTGGATTACGGCGACGTCATCGTGCATATTTTCAATGACGAAACCCGTCTTTTCTATCATTTGGAAAGACTTTGGACGGACGGCGGCAATCTGGAACGCTTTGACGACGCTTCGGGTGAACTCCTTTCGCCTGCGGAAAAATAAGATTTGTATCTCACTTAAACCGAATTTCTTTCGGCTCGCCGTAGCTGGCTTTTGAGCGGCGTTGTTTGCGTTCTACAATGTAATAGATAGGCTCCGGCGGCGTCGGAGTCTTTTCTTTTTCAGGCGGAGGGGGTGGCGGCGAGGACGGTTTGCTGCTCTTCCAACCCAAAAATGCCAGTTTTATGACGTGCGTACAGAGAAAGCAAAAGGTGAACAGTAACAAAAGAAACACGCAACCAACCGTTGCGGAGACGGTTTTTGCCGCCAAAATAAGGAAAATCATATTCATGTGGACAGTATACATTTTTTCTACTGTCATAAATTGGATGAAAATGGAATAAAAGGTCGGGAAAAGTCGCATACTCAGCGTATGGAAAACAAAGTGCAAAACAGCGAGGAACTTACCAAGGCGAAGGATTTGAACGTAGCGCAAACGGCGGAAAACCGCGTGTCTATCAGCGCGCGGGAAGCGGTGGAGTATCGGGACTATAAGCGGCAGAAAAAACGTGCGGAAATCTTGTCGGCTATTTCCCGTTCAGAGGGCGTTTTGACGGATTTGGAAGATGCGGGACGAATCAGCGACAGAGCCGCTCGATTGCGCCAAGCGGCAGTGTGCGTGACGCCCTCGCGCTTGGGAACGGCAACCGAATTTTTTACCCGTCGGTTGGTGACCGCGGACTGTATTATCGGCGGCACGGGGGAGACTTTGGCAAAAGTAAAGGCTTACGAGGCGAAAACGGCGGTAAAGCTACGCGCCAAGGAGCTTACTTTGGTGCTTTCGCCCTACCAAGTTTCGCATTGTCGGTACGCAGAGATTAGAAAGGAAATGCGCAGGGTACGCCGCGTGGCAAGAAAGGCGAAATGGAAGGTTTGGGTGGATAAAACGCATCCGTATGCCAACCTTGCGCGCATTGCGCGTATGTGCGGAGAACTGGGTTTTTCGTTCTTTTGCGTGCCCTATTTCGAGGGGTGTGAACGGTTGAAAATGGAGCTTTCCAGCGGTTGTCAGTTGCAGGTGTCCGAGGTGGAAACCTTGGAGGAGTTTCGTAGATTGACGAACGCCGGAGTCGGGCGTATCGTCACGGAAAAGGGCTGGGATATCTATTGCGAATGGATGCGCGAGGTGGAAAAAATTGATTTTCCCGAACGGGTAAAACAGGACTCGGAACAAACACAAACGCCCATGCAAGCCATGGAACAAACTGTGAAAAAAAATACGGAGCAAGTGCAAGGCAAAGCGCCGGAAAAAGTGTTGCTGTTGCCGCCTGTGCCAAGGCAAGAACCGCTTTCGCCTACGACGCCGGGTATTGTAAACAGCGAAACGAACTATCGTTGCCGTTTGGAGGGAACGCAACTGAAATTCTTCTAAAAGATGCGGAAAACGTCGCTTGAAAGGGCGGCGTTTTTTTGGCGCTGTGATAAAATGGAAAAAATGGGAAAAATTTCGAAACGGTGGGGGCAGGTACGCGATGAAAGGTATAGAACAAGGTATATTTTGACGAAAAAAAGCATAGATATACGGTATGAAAAAATCGTTTTTTGCATTGTTGACCGCGGTGGCGGTGATATTTATAGCGGCGATGGGTTTGTGTGTGCGCGCCTTGCAAAATTCCAGCGTGGCGGCGTCGGTGGAAAAGGGGCTTTGCGTGGTGGTGGACGCAGGACACGGCGGCATCGACGGCGGCGTTGTGGGCAGACGGACGGGGGTGAAAGAGAGCGACGTCAATCTACAAATTGCCTATGCGTTGCACGCCGAGCTGACGGATATGGGTTTTGAAGTGGTTTTGACCCGAAAGACGCAGGCAGGGTTATATGGCACGACGGCCAAGGGTTTTAAAAGACGGGACATGCAACGCCGCAGGGAAATTATTCAGTCGGCTCGGCCCGATTTTATCCTTTCCTTGCATCAAAATTTTTATCCCTTGTCGAGCACGCGCGGGGCGCAGGTTTTTTACGCCCCGGACAATGCGCAAGGCAAGCGGTTTGCCATGATAACGCAGGAAAAATTGAACGCGCTATACGGGGCGGAAGGGGTGAAAGACAGAAAAGCGACGGCAGGGGATTTTTTTATGCTTGAGTGTTGGGATTGCCCGTCCGTACTCATTGAATGCGGTTTTTTATCCAACGCCGAGGACGAGCGGTTGCTTTGCATGGAAATATGGCAAAGAAAACTGGCAAAAGCGCTCGCGTCGGGGGTTGTGGAGTGTTTGTCGGGGGATTTGGCGTGAAAATTATGTGAGTGTAGTAAAAATATCCGTCAATCGCTTGTATTTTTTGGAAGGCTGTGGTATAATGAAAAGAGCGGACTAAACCCAAAGGGTTTAATAGAACGCGGAAAGGAGAGTACGGACTTGTTGACGGAAAGAGAATTTTTAACGCCGCAGGAAGTGGCGCAAATCAGCCCCGTGACGCTTGCGTTCGTGGGGGATGCGGTGTATTCGCTGTACGTTCGCGAACGGTTGACGTTGGAAGTGGGCGGCAAGACGGCGGATTTGCAACGCACGTCCGTCAAGGCGGTTTCCGCCAAGGGTCAAAGCGCGTTTTTGGACAAGGTATTGCCTGCGTTTACGCCCGAGGAAAACGACGTGTTCCGCCGTGGCAAGAACGCGAAAAAGAGCTCGAAAAGCAAGAGCGCGACGAGTTTGGAATACAACCGTTCAACGGGTTTTGAAGCGGTAATCGGGTACTTATATTTGACGGGGCAAACGGAGCGCATGAAGACGTTGTTTGCATTGTCTACCGGCGAGGAATTTTTGGTGGAAGAGGTGGCAAAGCCTTTCAAGCCGGTGCATAGATAAAAGCGAGGAAACGAGAGTGAAAACGGAAGGAAGAAACGCAGTCGTCGAACTGTTGAAAACGGGAAAAAATATAGACAAGCTGCTGATAGAAAAGGGGGCGCAGGGTTCGATATCCATGATTTTTGCGGAGGCTCGCAAGAAGAATATCCGCGTGCAATTCGTGGACAAGCAGGTGTTGGACAAAGAGAGTGAAACTCGACGTCACCAAGGGGTAATCGCGTTTACAACCGATTACGAATATTACGACCTCGACGACGTTATCGCTGCTAAAAAGAGTGAAAAGGGCGGTTTTATCGTACTTTGCGACGGGATTGAAGACGTGCATAATTTGGGCAGTATTATCCGTGTGGCGGAATGTGCAGGCGCAGACGGCGTCGTTATTCCTAAATCGGGCAGCGCGTCCGTGACGGAGAGCGTGATTCGTATTTCCGCAGGCGCGGCAGAGCATATGAAAGTTGCCAAAGTGCCTAATTTAAACCAAGCTGTGGAAAAATTGCAAAAAGCAGGGTACTGGGTGTATGCTTTGGAAGCCGGCGGCGAGGATATTTACAAGGAAAATTTTGCAGGCAACGTGGCGCTGATCGTCGGCGGCGAGGATAGCGGCGTGAAGAGGTTGACTAAGGAAAAATGCGATAAAATTCTGTCCATTCCCTTGCAGGGAAAAGTCAATTCCCTCAACGCTTCGGTGGCTTTGGGGATTGCCGCATACGAAGTGGTACGCAACAGATTATAAAAGATTATAAAAGACGGCTCGGCGGAAAAGCTGTTCAATAAAACGAAAAAGCAACCGCGAATGATAAGGGAAAAAGCATGAACGAGGAAAAGAGGAAAAGGAGCGATGAGGAACTGGTAGCGCATGCGCAAGGCGGCGACCAAGCGGCGGCGGAGGAATTGCTTCGCAGGCACGCAGGCGTTGTGCGCAGTTGCGCGCGTGGTTTTTTTCTCATCGGCGGTGAAACGGAAGATTTGATACAAGAGGGCATGATAGGGCTGTATCAAGCAATCGGCGCTTATAAGATAGGCGAGGCGAGCAGCAGCTTTAAAAATTTTGCCTATCTTTGTGTTTCCCGTAAAATCATCGACGCGGTCAAGGCGGCGGCGAGCAAGAAAAACGCGCCTTTAAACGCCGGGATATTTTTACACGATTCCGATTTTTTAATTTCCGGGTTTGAGACAAGCCCCGAAGAGCTGGTCATTATCAGCGATGAAAGAAGAGAACTCAAAAGCAAAATGAGTAGACTGTTGTCCGATTTTGAATTTAAAATTACGACGATGTACGTGGACGGTATGACCTGCGCGGAAATTTGCGAAGCGACGGGCAAACCCGCCAAGAGCGTAGACAACGCTCTGCAACGTAGCAAACGGAAATTACAACAGCTATTGAAGAAATAACCAAGGAGGCAAAGATGGCATATCTGGCTTTATACCGAATTTTCCGACCCACGACGCTCAGCGACGTGGTACGTCAGGAACATATCGTTACGGTGTTGAAAAACCAAATTGAAACGGGCAGAGTAGGTCACGCTTACCTCTTTTGCGGACCTCGCGGTACGGGGAAAACGAGTATCGCGAAAATTTTTGCGGCGGCAATCAACTGCGACGACCCTAAAGACGGTTCGCCGTGCGGTAAGTGCGCGCGTTGCGTGGCTTTGAAAAACCCTGCCAACCTCGACATCACCGAAATCGACGCGGCGTCGAATAACGGCGTGGACGAGATGCGTGACTTGCGTGAAAAAGTGCAGTATCCCCCCGTCGCAGGGAAATACAAAGTATACATCATCGACGAAGTTCATATGCTTTCACCGGGGGCGTTTAACGCGCTTTTAAAGACGTTGGAAGAACCGCCCTCGCACGCGGTATTCATTCTCGCGACGACGGAATCGCAGAAAATCCCGGCTACCATTCTTTCCCGTTGTATGCGGTTTGATTTCAAACTCATTCCGCAGGCGGATTTGGAAGCTCGGTTAAAGCACGTTTTCGACTCCATCGGAAAAACGTACGAGGACGAAGCGATTGCGGCGCTTGCCCGTGCAGGCGCAGGCAGTGTGCGTGATATGCTGTCCGTGGCGGATACTTGCGTGTCTTACTCCACGGGAAAACTTACCTATGCGGACGTGAACGCGGTGCTTGGCAACGCGGATTTTTCGTCCGTGGCAAAGCTTTGCGGTGCTGTGCTTGGCGGTGACGCAGGCGCGGCGTTTGAGAAAACGGAAAGCTTTTTGGCGGCAGGCAAGAGCGTCGGTATGCTGTTGAAAGATATTTTAAACGTGCTCAATGCCTGCGCGGTGGCAAAGACCTGCCGTGACGGGAAAAATATTTTGGCGTTGCCCGAGGATATGTATGCGGAGATTGCAGGGCTGGCGAAATCCGTGGACGGGCATAGACTTTTGCGTGTGACCGAGGTGTTTGCCGGTGTGGAAATGGATTTGAAATATTCCGCGTCCCCTCGTATCTTGTTTGAAACGGCGGTGTTAAAGGCGAGCATGCCCCAAGAAGATTACGACGTCGAAAGCTTGCTCTCGCGCATAAAGGCGTTGGAAGAAAAGCTGGAAAAAGGCGTGGTGGCAAACGTTGCGACGGTGCAGACGGAACAGACGGTTCTAACGGTGCAGCAACCGGAGCGGATTGTGGAAAAGGTATCCACGAGCGTTAAAACTGAACAAAAACAGGAAGAACCGAGTACGGATTACGACGATTATGCGTCCTATGACGTGCCGCCCGATGAATTGCAAACGGGAGGGAACGTATATTTTGACGCGCCGACTCCTAAGCAGCCTTTGTATGAACCTGCGAAACCGCAACCGTCAAAAGAGCAGACAAGAGAACAAACAAACGTTATCAAACCGACCTTGCCGAGGTCTGTTTCCGGGGATGCGAAAGCGACGTTTGGGGCGTTCTTACGCAGCGTGCGAAAGACGGCAAGAAGCGGTGTTTTGGTGACGATGTGCATGGATTTGGATTGCCGATACGAAGACGACCTTTTTGTATTGTACACGCAGAGCGACACGGTGTACAAATCCTTAAAAAAGGAAGACCATTATGCATTGCTTATCCAGAGTTTTGAAAACATCGGGATTAGCGCAAACGGGTTTGACGTGCGAATCCGCAGCAAGGCGGCGGATGAATTTCAAGCCCGGGTACAGGAAATCAAGGAAACGTTTGGCGGCGTAAAAGTCGACGTGAAATAAAGAAAAAAATAAAAATATCAATACGAGAGAGATTTGGAGGAACGAATTATGGCAGGCTTTAAAGGCGGAAACAACAACATGCAGAACTTGATGCGTCAGGCGCAAAAGATGCAGGAAGAAATGGAAAAGACCGCGGAACTTTTGGACGATTGGGAAATTGTCGGCACGGCGGCTGGCGAAGCGGTGGTTGTGTACATGAACGCGAAGAAAATTATTAACGGTATCGAATTAGACGAAAGCATCGTCGATCCCACCGACGTAGAAATGTTGGAAGACTTGATTATGGCTGCAATCAACGACGGCTATGCAAAGGCAGACAAAGTCTACGAAGAAAAAATGGGCAGATACGGCGACATGGGCGCGCTTGGGGGAATGATTTAACAAATGGAAGTTTTTATCGAGCCGATCGGTCGGCTCATTAATGAATTTTCCAAATTACCCGGCGTAGGGAAGAAGACGGCGCAGCGTTATGCCTATAAAATTATCGACATGCCGGAATCGGAAGCACGCGCGTTTGCGGACGCTATCATCGGGGTAAAACGGAAAGTAAAATATTGCAAAGTCTGCGGAAATTTCACCGAAGAAGAGACGTGTGCGGTTTGCCGTACGCGGGATAGGAGCAGTATTTGCGTGGTAAAAGAACCTAAGGACGTCGCGGCGATTGAAAAGTTACACGAATTTAAAGGCGTGTATCACGTTTTGCACGGGGTAATCGATCCGCTTTCGGGAATCGGTCCTAACGATATCCGCATTCGGGAACTGTTGGCACGTTTGCAAGAGGGCGAGGTGAAAGAAGTCATCATCGCCACCAACCCCGACGTATCGGGGGACGCCACGGCGATGTACCTGGCAAAGCTTATCAAACCGTTTGATATCCCCGTTACCCGTTTGGCACACGGGATTCCAATCGGTTCGGAAATCGAGTACACGGACGAGGTAACGCTTGCGCGCGCGTTTGTGGAGCGCAACCGCATGTAAAGCGTAACCGCATGTAAAATGCAAAAACGCGTTTTAAAAAAGAAAAAAGAGGGAGGCAATCCTATATGAAAATATCAGTGTTAGGCTGTGGCCGTTGGGGGTCGTTTATTGCGTGGTATCTTTGTAATCACGGTCATGACGTATATTCTTGGGGACCGGAGGACGATTATTCCTATCAGGTGCTCCGCGATACGGGCAAGAACGAATACGTCAGCTTGGACGAGCGCATTCGTTTGACTTGTAATTTGCAAGAAGCCATCGAACATGCGGACGTTATCATCATTTCCATATCCTCGCAGGGTTTGCGCGGTTTTATGCAGCGTATCACCGCTTACGACGTATCGGAAAAGAATTTTGTTTTGTGCATGAAAGGGATCGAGGTTTCCACCGGTTGCCGTTTGTCCGAAGTGTTGGTGCAAAGCGGTATTTCGCCGCAGAAAATTGCGGTTTGGGTAGGCCCTGGGCATATCCAAGCCTTTACGCAGGGGATTCCTAACTGCATGGTAATCGATTCGGAGAATACGCAGTTGAAAGTAACCCTTGCAAACGCTTTTAGAAGCGAGCTGATTCGTTTCTATTACGGAGAAGATTTAATCGGTACGGAAATCGGCGCGGCAGCGAAAAACGTCATGGGTATCGTAGCCGGTATTTTGGACGGCTGCGGTTACCAAGCCTTGAAAGGTTCGTTGATGACGCGCGGCGCACGCGAAGTAGCGCGCCTTATCAAAGCGCTCGGCGGGAACGAAATGTCCGCCTACGGTTTGGCGCACTTGGGGGACTATGAAGCGACGTTGTTTAGCGAATTTTCGCATAACAGACGGTATGGAGAAATGCTGGTAAAGGGCGAAAAATTTGCCAAACTCGCCGAGGGTGTACCCACGTCGGCGGCGATGAAAAAACTCGGCGACGCGCACGGGATTGAATTGCCCATTACCGAAGTCATTTACGACCTTTGCTACGGGGAGAGCGACGAGAACTATCTCGACCGTTGCAAGGCGGCTTTGGCAAAGCTGTTCTCGCGTGAGACCAAATCGGAATTCCATTCTTAATAAAAGAGAAATCGGATAAAACAAAATAAAAGCTTGAAAAACACTCTATTTTTGCGAATGGGGTGTTTTTTTGTATAAAAAATTCGGTTTTTCACAAGCTGTTTTTATGAAAATTAAGGTGTATGAACGGGAGGGAAGGACGCGTGACGAACGAGAAAACCGCACGCCGATTTTTCCTGAAAATAGTGGGCAGGTGCGAAATGACGGGTAAAAATAGAAAAAATTACAACAAAAATTATATTGCGTACGTCAATTCGTTCGACCCACCTACACAGCATTTCAAAAACTGTCTGCGTGCGTTTTTGGTGGGCGGCTTGATATGCTGTATCGGTCAGTTTCTGCGCGAAATCCTTGAAAAAGCGGCTGGGTTGCAGGGTGACGAGCTCGCCGGAACGGTCAGCGTGATTTTAATTTTTTTAGGCACGTTTTTGACGGGTTTGGGGGTGTACGACCGCATCGGCAGAAATGCAGGCGCGGGCTCGATTGTGCCGATTACGGGTTTTGCCAACAGCGTCGCTTCGCCCGCTATCGAGTTCAAAACAGAGGGCTTGGTGTACGGGTTGGCGGCGAAGATGTTTATCGTTGCAGGGCCCATCATTGTATACGGCGTGCTGGCGGGTACAATCGTGGGGATTATTTATCTATTTTTATAAAAAGGACGGGGCAGGTACGCGTTGAAGATGCAAACGATATTTTTTAAAACAAGTCCGCGGATTTTGGCGACGGGCACGGTGGCAGGCCCGAAAGAATGTGCAGGTGTCGTGGGTAAATACGTGGATAAAACTCTGCTGGACGATATGTTTGGAGAGGCCACCTACGAAAAAGCAGAGTGCAAAATGCTCTCGTACGCCGTATCCCGTGCGATGGAAAACGCAGGGGTGACGGAAAACGAGGTGGACGCGTTGATTTCGGGGGATTTGCTGAACCAAATCATTTCCGCATCGTTTACGGCGAGGGATTTCGATTTCCCTTTTTTGGGCGTGTACGGCGCGTGTTCGACGTTGGCGGAAGCGTATGCTTTGGCAGCGGCGTTGGTAGACGGGGGGTATTATCAAACGATTGTGGCGGCGACGGGCAGTCATTTTTCCTCGGCTGAACGGCAATACCGCTATCCGTTAGAGCTTGGAAACACTCGTCCTCCGCAATCGCAATGGACGGTGACAGGCGCAGGCGGCGCGGTGATAGGCGGGGCGGCAAGGACGCAATCGGACTTGGCAATCACTTCGGCGACGTTTGGCAGAGTGGTGGATTTTGGCATCACCGACGTCAATAACATGGGCGCGGCGATGGCACCCGACATAGGTATAATAGGGATATAGTAAGTTTTCCTGTGAATTTTAACGACGAAAATCTATACCCCAAAGGAGGTGAAAACTCTTATAAATAAAGGAAAATCTTACATATAGGCGTGGTGTGAAAATCGCGCCTATTCGCATACTTTTTGGGGAAGTGAGCCAAGATAATAAAGGTAGGTAAGAAGATGATGAATACGATATTTTTTGAAAATAAACCCCGTATTATTGGTACGGGAACCATAGCGGGTCCGAAAGAATGTGCTGGGGTTATAGGTAAATACGTGGATAAAACTTTGACGGACGATATGTTTGGAGAAAGTACCTATGAGAAAGCTGAATGCAAAATGCTTTCCTATGCAATTACAAAGGCAATTGAAAATGCAGGAATGACAGAAAAAGAAATTGACCTTTTAATTTCGGGTGACTTGCTTAACCAAATTATTTCGGCAAGCTTTGCGGCACGTGATTTTGACTTTCCGTTTTTAGGCGTTTACGGAGCGTGTTCTACAATGGCGGAGAGTATGGCTGTTGCTGCGTCGTTTGTGAATGCAGGATATTATAAAAATATTGTTGCGGCGACAGGAAGCCATTTCTCGTCAGCGGAAAGGCAATACCGTTATCCTTTGGAGCTTGGTTGTACAAGACCGCCGCAAGCTCAGTGGACAGTCACGGGCGCAGGTGGTTGCGTTATAGCTAAGACTGGAAGCAATATTGCTATCACTTCAGCGACGATTGGCAAGGTGGTGGATTATGGGATAACGGATGTTAATAACCTCGGTGCAGCTATGAGTCCAAGTTGTTCGAGCTCATTGCTTGAGCACTTGAAAGATACGGGGCGAGAACCTGATTATTACGATTTAATCGTAACGGGCGATTTAGGGGCTTTAGGCTCACGTATCTTAAAAGATTTGACTTGGGAAAAAGGTTGCGATATAGCCAAGAACCACGTTGATTGCGGAGAAATTATCTATAACGTGATTGAGGATGAATTTCAAGGCGGTAGTGGAGCAGGATGTAGTGCAACGGTATTCAACTCCTATTTAATGGATAAGCTAAAGAGAAGAGAGCTGAATAAGATTTTATTTATTGCAACAGGAGCGTTATTATCTACGGTATCAAGTGGACAAGGCGAAAGTATTCCGTGTATCTCTCATGCGGTAGCTATAGAAAATGTTTGATTGAAAGTAGAGAATTCTTTTAGGTAAATAAAATGCAATTAGAACTCGGGTGTAAATGCTTCGGAGTTCTTTTTTATGGATTTAGTATCATTTTAATGATATTTTTCAATTTATTGGCATAATATATTGACAAGATGACATTTTAATGATATAATGTTGGCAAGGATGGTGAAGTATTATGATTATTTATCACGGTTCAAAAGATATTATTGAAAGGCCAGAATTTGGTAAAGGCAATAGAAAGAATGATTACGGGTTGGGTTTTTACTGCACTGAAAATGTTGAACTTGCAAAAGAATGGGCTTGTTCTAATAACGAGACAAACGGATATGCTAATCAATATGAAATTGATTTAAGCTCATATAAAGTTTTAGATTTAAGGGAAGAAAAATATTCTATTCTTAATTGGATGGCGTTGCTTTTGAAATTTAGAACGTTTGACGTTAATACTCCAATTTCAGTACAAGCAAAAGAATATATCTTGGAAAACTTTTACGTTGATGTAGAAGAATATGATGTAATCATTGGTTATCGTGCAGACGACTCGTATTTCAGTTTTGCAAAAGATTTTATAAACAATACTATTTCGGTTGAACAACTTGCCGAAGCTATGAGACTTGGCGAATTGGGTATTCAAATTGTATTAAAGTCTAAAAAAGCTTTCGATATGGTAAAATATGTAAGTTATGAATTAGCTGAATCTAAAGAGTATTATGTAAAAAGAGTTAGTCGTGATAAAAAAGCAAGAGAAACTTATTTAAGCGGTTACAGGCAAAACTTGGTTACGGATGGCTTATTTGTAATGGATATTATTAGAAAGGGACTTAAAAATGGCGATAAAATCTTATGATGTTAGATATTTGGATAGCGTTGCTACAAATATTGGTACAATGTTTGAATACGCAGTTGCTTGTGGCTACGAGCCCAAAGTATATTGGAATATGTTTGCTTCTTCCGAAGTGGCAAAACAAATAGAAAAAGGCAATCCAAGATTTTTAGTTGGATATTCTGCAATAGATTTATTAGACAATGTTGTAAATACTACTGCATCAAATGATAGATTGCTTGCACCTAAGCCGTTTTTTAGCCGTTCCGAATTTTATTGGGCAGGTTGGGCGTTAGCGCAATATCAAAACTATAAAACAACGTCTTTCTTTAATATAAGCAAAGCATTCCCTATTGAAAAGGTTTTATCGTTATACGACACACTTCATGAAGCGGATATAACAAAGTTCTTTTCTGTTGCCGACGAATATATTGATGCTCACAAAAAAGAAACAAATCTTAAAAGAATCCGCACTGCAGCAGGATTATCCCAAAAACAACTTGCTGAAAAGGCAGAAGTATCAATTCGTAATATACAAATGTACGAACAACGTCATAACGATATAAACAAAGCACAAGCAGA